>JAHEDN010000417.1 GCA_024641225.1 Burkholderiales bacterium
ATAGCGCAGGACGAGCGCCGTGCGGTCGTCGGGCCCGATGTCCAGCCCGTACCAGCCCGCGCCGGGCAGGCTGGCAACCGGCCGGGCGGCCCCGGTGCGGACGTCGATCAGCGAGAAGTCCACCGTCACGCCACGACCACGCTCGACGTTGCCGCCGGCATTGCGGTCGACCCGCGAGCACTGCACCAGCATCGCGGTGCCTGCGGCGTTGAACGGCCCGGTGTCGCATCGCAGTCCAGTCTCGGTCAGCGGCGTTTCGGTGCCGGTCGCCAGGTCGAGGCGGAACACGCGCGTGGCCTCGCTGCCACCGACGTCGCGCTCGAACACGACGATGTTCGGATCGACGGGCAGATAGGCACCGCTGCGCGTCGGCTCCTCGGCCTGCGTGATCGGCCTCAGCGGCTGGGCTGGGCCAGAAGCCAGATGAAGCTGTCGTCGCGTCCCGCGCAGAAACGAGACGAGCAGGTTCTTCCCGTCCGGCGACCAGTCAAGCAATCCCGCGCCCTTGAACTCCGTGTACGGGCCGATCCGCTTCGGCAGCTCGACGGCCACCGGCGGCACGCCCGTCATCGTCAATGCGGCGGGCGGAACGACAGGCGGTGCGGAGTGCGGCGGCGGGCTCGCGCAGGCAACCAGCGCTGCCGCGGAAAGCGCCGCGAGAAAGATTTTCAGTACAGGAAACTTCCCCGGAAGTTGCAGGTGACGACGCAGTGTGAGGCGTGGCAGCCGACCCGGAGCGGCCGCGTTCCACATCAAGTGAACCGGGGCCGATGCACGCCTGCGCATCGGCCCCGGAGTCACTGAGTTCGGATTCGAATCAGTTCAGCTGCTGGATTCCGGCCAACAGCCAGCCGGTCTTGCCGTCGACAGGTTTGGTGAGATTCCACACCTCGTCGAATGCCTCGGTTTCGCCGTCGACGCGCATCGTGCCGGTAAAACGGACGCTGGCCATGTGTTCCTGCGCTTCGTGTTCCATGCCGAGCAGCTTTGCGTCGAGCGAGAGCACCTCGGTGCGCTCGACCTTGCCGCGCGCGCGCAGTTTGTGCGTCAGCGCGGTGAACATCTCGTTCGTGGTGAACTCGGCAAGCTCGTCGACGTTGTTGGCTGCCCAGGCATTCTGCAGCCGTCCGAAGTAGCTGCGGGCATGCACGAGGAATCCTTCCGCGTCGAAGTCGGACGGGATGCCCCACGGCTCGTCGAGGCGGCTGCCGCCGCGCATCAGTTCGTCCACGGCAGAGCCCGGCCGGACACCAACGGTCGGCGCGGTGGCCGCAGTGCGTCCCATCGTGCTCGGCGGCTGCTCGCGCGGCATCGGGTTGAAAGACGGCCCGCCCGTGCCATGCCACGTCGCGGGCGCCTGCTGTCCGCCCTGGTAGGCAGGTTGTACCGGCTGCGCGCGCCGCGACAACAGGCGGAAGACGGTCATCGCGACCAGCCCCAGCAGCGCCAGCATCAGGAGCATCGCGAAGCCCTCGCCGAGGCCCAACCAGGAAGCCAGCGCCGCCAGACCCAGCCCTGCAGCCAGGCCCATCAGCGCGCCACGCCATGGGCTCCTCGCCGCCGCGCCTGCAGGAGACGGCCGGGCGCCCGGAGCGGCCTGCTGCTGCGGCGCCTGCTGCGGCGGCTGCGCCTGCCGTTGCTGCAGGTTCTTCGACGGCTTGCCGAAGCTGAAGCCGCCGCCGAGGCGCCGCTGCGCCTCCGCGTCGAGGGAAAGGGTCAGCGCAAGAAAGCCGATCGCCAGGCTGGCAATCCATTTGTTCATCAAGATCTCCGAAACGCTATGACTTGCGCCCGACGTGCAGCGCACAAACGCCCGCCGTCAGGTTGAACCATTCGACCGTCTCGAGCCCCGCGTGTTCCATCATGCGGGCGAGTTCTTCCTGCGGCGGGTGCATGCGGATCGACTCGGCAAGATAGCGGTAGCTCTCGCTGTCGCCGGCAATCTTGCTGCCGAGCCAGGGCAGCACGGAAAACGAATACGCATCGTATAGCGGCGACAGCGGCGCCCAAACCCGGGAAAACTCCAGTACGAGCACCTTGCCGCCGGGCCGGATGACGCGGCGCATCTCCGCCAGCGCGACGTCCTTGTGCGTCATGTTGCGCAGGCCGAAGGCGACGGAAACGACGTCGAAGCTGTCGTCGGCGAACGGCAGCCGCTCGGCGTCGCATTGCACCAGCGGCAGCATGCGGCCCTTGTCGAGCAGCTTGTCGCGGCCAGCGCGCAGCATCGCCTCGTTGATGTCGCTGAGCACGACCAGTCCGGTGTCGCCGGCACGGTCGGCAAATGCACGAGCCAGGTCGCCGGTGCCGCCGGCGATGTCGAGCACGCGCATGCCCGGTCGCACGTCGGCCTGCCGCACCGTGAACGCCTTCCACAGCCGGTGCATGCCGGCCGACATCAGGTCGTTCATCAGGTCGTAGCGGGTGGCGACCGAATCGAACACGCCGGCCACGTGCGTGGCCTTCTCGCCTTCACCGACCTCGCGGTAGCCGAAATGGGTCTTGCTGCGTTCGTCGCTCATGGGGTGGTCCGTCCGCTATCCGCTCGAAAGTCCACGCGAGGAGCGGCGCACACCGCGCGACGGGTTCAGTGCCCGCCGCGGGCAGGCATCTCCGGCGCCATGATCGCCGAGTTGCGCGGATCCGCAGGGTCTCGGCTGCCGCCGACTTCCTCGAGCCGCGCCAGGTACTCCGCCCAAAGTTGATCCTGGTTCACGCCGAGCTCGTACAACGTCTGCCAGGAATAGATGCCGCTGCTGTGGCCGTCGGAAAACAGCGCCTGCACCGCGTAGTGGCCGACCGGCTCCAGCTGCGTGATGGTGACGTCTCGCTTGCCCAGTTGCAGCGTCTCCTGCCCGGGCCCGTGGCCGCGCACCTCGGCCGACGGCGAATACACGCGCAGGTACTCGAACGGCAGCTTGAAGACACGGCCGTCGTCGAAAGCGATCTCGAGCACGCGCGAGGTGGCGTGCAAGGTGATTTCAGTCGGGCTAGGGGCAG
>JAHEDN010000049.1 GCA_024641225.1 Burkholderiales bacterium
CGCCGCCATCCCGAAGCGGAGGTGGTGTTCTTCGCCATCGGCTTCGAGACCACCACGCCGCCCACGGCGCTCGTCGTCCGACAGGCAGCGGCGGAACGAGTCTCGAACTTCAGCGTCGTATGCAACCACGTGCTCACGCCATCGGCGATCACCAGCATCCTCGAGTCTCCCGAGGTGCGCTCGCTGGGCACGGTGCCGCTCGACGGCTTCATCGGACCGGCGCACGTCAGCACGGTGATCGGCAGCCGCCCGTACGAACACTTCGCGCAGGAGTACGCGAAGCCGGTCGTGATCGCCGGCTTCGGGCCGCTCGACGTGATGCAGGCGATCCTGATGCTGGTGCGCCAGGTCAACGAGGATCGCGCGGAAGTCGAGAACGAATTTACGCGCGCAGTGACTCGCGACGGCAATCTCAAGGCGCAGCGACTGGTCAGTGAAGTGTTCGAACTGCGCCGCAGCTTCGAGTGGCGCGGGCTGGGCGAGGTCCCGTACAGCGCGCTGGCGATCCGCGAGGCGTACGCAGCGTTCGACGCCGAGAAGAAGTTCGCGCTCGAGGCACGCAGGGTCGCCGACAACAAGGCCTGCGAGTGCGGCGCGATCCTGCGTGGCGTCAAGCACCCGCGCGACTGCAGGATCTTTGGCACGGTATGCACGCCGGAGAATCCGGTCGGCAGCTGCATGGTTTCCAGCGAGGGCGCCTGCGCGGCGCACTACACCTACGGGCGCTTTCGCGAAGTGCCCGTGCGGGCGGCGGCCTGACGACGATGGATGACGGACGCGACACGAGGGTGAAGCCGGGCTACGTCCGCCCGCTCGACCTTAAGCACGGCCGCGTCGACATGACCCATGGCGGCGGCGGGCGGGCGATGAAGCAGCTGATCGAACAGCTGTTCGCGGCCGCTTTCGACAACGAGTGGCTGCGGCAGGGCAACGACATGGCCCGCGTGGAGCTTCCGCCCGGACGCGTCGTGATGGCCACCGACAGCCACGTGATCACGCCGCTGTTCTTCCCAGGCGGCGACATCGGCTGCCTGTCGGTGCACGGAACCGTCAACGACGTGGCGATGGCAGGCGCCGTGCCGGTGTACCTGGCGGCGAGCTTCATACTCGAAGAGGGCTTCCCGCTCGAAAGCCTCAAGCGCATCGTCGACTCGATGGCGCGCGCCGCGAATGAGGCGAAGGTGGCCATTGTCACCGGCGACACCAAGGTGGTCGAGCGGGGCAAGGGCGACGGCGTATTCATCACCACGACCGGCGTCGGTGTCGTCGACGAGGCTCTGGTAATCGGCGGCGAACGGGCGCTGCCGGGCGATGCAATCCTGCTGTCGGGCTTCATCGGCGACCACGGCATGACGATCATGTCGACACGCGAGTCGCTCGCCTTCGGCGCGGACCTGCAGTCGGACACCGCCGCGCTTCATGGGCTGGTGGCGGCGATGCTCGATCCCGTGCGGGAGGCGATGCGAGGCGATCCGGCGCGCGGCATCCACGTGCTGCGCGATCCGACTCGCGGCGGCGTGGCCACCACGCTCAACGAGATCGCCGGGCAGAGCCGCGTCGGCATGCTGGTCAACGAGGCGGCGATCCCGGTACGGCCGCAGGTCGAGGCGGCCTGCGAATTCCTCGGCCTCGATCCACTGTATGTCGCCAATGAAGGCAAGCTCGTCGCAATCGTCGCCGCCGAAGACGCCGATGCGGTGCTGGCTGCCATGCGTGCGCATCCGCTGGGCGCACACGGCGCGCGGATCGGTACCGTGACCGAGGATCCGCATCATTTCGTGCAGATGGCGACCCGCTTCGGCGGCCGCCGCGTCGTCGACTGGCTGACGGGCGAGCAGTTGCCGCGCATCTGCTGAAGCAGATGATGCCGCCGCAGGCGGCCTCGTTCATTCAATGCGCATCCTGTTCTTGACCCGCAGCTTCAACAGCCTGACGCAGCGGCTGTACGTCGAACTTGCCATGCGCGGGCATGAAGTGTCGGTCGAGTTCGACATTGCCGACTCGGTGACGGAAGAGGCAGTGGCGCTGTTCCGGCCGAATGTCATCGTGGCGCCGTTCCTGAAGCGCGCCATCCCGGAAAGCGTCTGGCGGAGCCACGTCTGCCTGGTCGTGCATCCGGGCATCGTCGGCGATCGCGGCCCGAGCGCGCTCGACCGCGCGGTCCAGGACGGCGAATCAGAGTGGGGCGTCACCGTGCTGCAGGCCGAGGCAGAGATGGACGCCGGGCCGGTGTGGGCGAGCGAGACCTTTGCCATGCGTGCAGCGACCAAGTCGAGCCTGTACCGGTGCGAAGTCACCGAAGCGGCGGTAGAGGCGGTTCTCGCGGCGATCGAGCGTCTTGCATCGGGCGCATTCGCGCCGCAGCGCGTCGTGCCCGGCGCACCGGGCCTTCGCGGCGGCGCCCGGCCGCTGCTGCGACAGGAGGAACGTCGCATCGACTGGGCGCGCGACGACACCGCGACCGTGCTGCGCAAGATTGCCGCCGCCGACAGCGTGCCCGGCGTGCTCGATTCGCTGTTCGGCGTGCCCTGCTTACTTTTCGACGCGCACGCGGCACCGCGGCCTACGGGTGCGGCGCCTGGCAGCGTGGTTGCCCGCGGCGGACGAGCCGTGCTGCGTGCAACGGGCGATGGTGCGGTGTGGATCGGCCACTGCAGGCGTGCGGACATCGACGGCGCGCTGAAGCTGCCGGTCGCACTGGCTTTTCCCGAGCCATGGGCGCAGCTGCCGCAGGGCAACGGCTACGCCGAAATCCACTACGAAGAGCACGGCCCGGTCGGCATGCTGAACTTTCCCTTTTACAACGGCGCGATGAGCACGGTTCAGTGCCAGGAACTGCTGGCTGCTTATCGCGCGGCACTGACGCGACCGACGCGAGTGCTGATGCTCGCCGGCGGACAGGATTTCTTCAGCAACGGCATTCACCTGAACGTGATCGAAAACGCGGCCAGCCCAGCAGACGAGTCCTGGCGAAACATCAACGCGATCGACGATATCTGCCTCGCTGTGCTGCACACTACCGATCGCATTACGGTGGCGGCTCTGCAGGGCAACGCCGGCGCCGGCGGCTGCTTTCTGGCGCTCACCTGCGACCAGGTCTGGGCGCGGGCCGGCGTCATCCTGAACCCGCATTACAGGAACATGGGCAACCTGTACGGCTCCGAATACTGGACCTACACGCTGCCGCGACGCGTGACACGCGGCGAGCCGACGACCGTGATGGAGAATCGTTTGCCGGTGGGGACCGCGCAGGCAGCCGAAATTGGCCTCGTCGATCGCGTGATCGACGGAGACCGCAGCACGTTCCTTCGGCGGGCGATTGCGCAGGCACGGTCGCTTGCCGAAGCCGCCGGTTTCGTCGCCGCGTTAGCAACCAAGCGGGCGCGCCGTGCGACAGACGAAGCGCAACGCCCGCTCGCCGCCTACCGCGAGGAAGAACTGGTGCACATGCGGCGCAACTTCTACGGCTTCGATCCGAGCTACCACTACGCGCGGGCGCATTTCGTCAACAAGGTACCGCACGCCTGGACACCGTTGCACCTGGCATCGCACCGGCGCAAGCGTGTAGGCGCGGTGTAGCCTGTCGGCCGCCGCGTTCGAACGGAGCAGGGCATGGAGCGCTTCACCATTTCGCTGTCGGAGGATCTCGCTCGCGAGTTCGACACGCTGATCGCGGCGCGCGGCTACGAGAACCGCTCGGAGGCGGTTCGTGACCTGATCCGCCGTGAGCTCGAATCGCAGCGCCGCGACCGGCAACCGCATGCGCACTGCGTGGCCAACCTGTCCTACGTCTACAACCACCATGAGCGGGATCTCGCCGATCGGCTGATCGAATTGCAGCACGAGTACCACGACCTGTGCGTCTCGACGCTGCACGCGCACCTCGATCACGAGCACTGCCTCGAGAGCGTGATCCTGCGCGGCCACCTCGACGAGGTGCAGACCTTCGCCGACCGGCTGATCGCGGAGCGTGGCGTGCGGCACGGGCAGCTCAATGTCGTCACCGCCGATCTCGGTCACCAGCACAGGCACGCGCACGACCACGGTCACGGCGAGCCGCACCGGCACCTGAAGCCGCGCGGCTAGCGCCGGCTCACGCCGCATGGGGCCTTGATCGGGCGCAAGGGTTGCGTAAGAAGTTTGCGGCATTGTTCCTATCGCTACCCGCGTCAGGAACGCCGCAATGCACGACCTGCCCACCGAATGGAGCGCGCTTGCCGCGCTCGTTTTCCTTCTCGGGATCAAGCACGGCTTCGATGCCGACCACCTCGCGGCGATTGACGGGCTGACGCGCTACAACGCCCGTCTTGGCCGCCGCCTGGCCCGCTACTGCGGTGCGCTGTTTTCACTCGGCCACGGCGCAATCGTGGTGACGATCGCGATGGTGGTCGGTCTGGCCAGCGAGCGCTGGACGGCACCGCCATGGCTGGAACTGAGCGGGGCGTGGATCTCGATCGGCTTCCTGACCCTCATCGGCATCGTCAACCTGCGCGCCGTGCTGGGCGCCGCACCGCACGAGGTCGTGGCGCCGGTCGGCATCAAGGGGCGCTTCCTCGGCCGGCTGAACCGCGCCGGGCGTCCGGGCTCGGTGGCGCTGGTCGGCGCGCTTTTCGCGCTGAGTTTCGACACGGTGTCGCAGAGCGCGCTTTTCGCGCTGACGGCGACACAGTTCGGTGGCCTGGCGCACGCGCTCGCGCTTGGTTTGTTGTTCGTCCTCGGCATGCTGGTTACCGACGGCATCAACGGCCTGTGGATTTCGCGGCTGATCGCACGTGCCGACCAGATCGCGGTGATCGCTTCGCGGGTCATGGGGCTGGCCGTTTCTGCCGTGGCGCTGCTGGTAGCTGCCTTCGGCGTTGCCCGGCTCGCGCTGCCGGCGGTCGATGCGTGGAGCGAAGGCAGCGAGCCGGCGTTCGGCGCGATCGTTGTCGCGGTGATCGCGACGAGCTACCTGGTCGCGCGCAACCTCGCGCAGCGTGACGCCGCGAGGCGCTATCTGAGGGCCTGAACGGCTCGCGCCTGCGCCGTGGACCGGTTGTTCGACCAATAGGATCAAAAGCAAAGCGCCGGTCAAAGACCGGCGCTTTGCTTCTCTACGGTCTCAGGTCATCCGGCGCCGAGGCAGCCGCGCCCGAAGCCCGGCCCGCGCCCGCCGCCCATTCCGGGGCCGAAGCCCGGGCCTGCGCCCGAACCGCGCGCGAAGCGCGGACCCATCGAGTACTGGTCGAACGCCGCCTGCTGCTCCGCGGTCAGCGTCGCGACGAGGGCCTTGCGCAACCCGTTGATCTCTTCTGCGGCCTGCGCGTTGTGCTTCATCATCGTCACGCGGTAGTCGGCCATTGTCTCCGGGTCGCCGCGATGCGCCTGCATTTCCTGACGCAGTTGCGCCCGCGCCTGGGCTCCCGACTTGACCCGGGCCTCGTACGCGTTCCACGCATCGACCTGGCCGCCTTGCAGCTTCAGCGCGTCTTTCAGTGCATCGAGCCGGGCCTGCACGCGCTCGGCGTGCAGCGCGGGATCCATCGGGGCGCCGCTGCGCGGGCCCATCATGCCCATTCCACCGCCCTGCGGCCCGGGTCCGTAGGCGAACGCGGCGCCAGCGGCCGCAATGGCGCCGACGATTGCCAATGAGAGGATCGACTTCTTCGCTTGCATGGTTTTCTCCTTCGCGCCTGACCGGTTCAACTCCGATCGTCAATGCCATCGTGCGGTATTTGCCGTATCGCGTGGCGCGCACGTGTAACCCGCTGTTGCATGGCGAGCACCCAGTCACAGCCCGATACGAAAATCGACCGTGTGTCGGTGGAGCGCGACAGGGTCGCGCCGCCGCCGGTGCCTTCGACAAGGTCACCGTTTTGAAAAAAAGGGCTGCGAGGAGCAGCCCTGGAGTCAGGCGCCGCGAGGAGGGGGTCGGCGCCGCATTGCCCTGAGTTGTCTGCTGCATTCTGCGCAGAAAGCAGCAACGTTTGAACGGTAACCGAGTGCCTCTGATCGCTCGCGTCGCCGGTGTAACGCGACGTTGCAGCCGGCGGCGGCTGAAACAGTTGGTCACGCACCGGAGCGAAGGAATGGCCACCGGGGCGCCCGGCGTGGCAGCGGGCCGCGGCCTCGCCGCAGCCGGCCGGTCCGGCGCCGCTCCATCGGCTCCATCTATTGACGCCGCGCAGTTTCCCCACTGACGTGTCCGGTAGATTGGCCCACTGCGTGCGCGCCCGGCGTGTCGCCGGCACGCGCCTGCGATGGCCCCTGGGCCTTTTTTGAATAGCCAACCTTCCTGACAGGAGATTTTTTGATGAAGTCTGTTCTGATCGCCGGGCTGGCGGTGGCCAGCCTGATGTTTGGTGGTGTTGCCCACGCGTCCGAGGCCAAGGCGACCGAGGCCGGCTGCATTAAGTGCCACGCAGTGGACAAGAAGAAGATGGGTCCGGCGTTCAAGGACATCGCCGCTAAAAACAAGGGCAACAAAGACTACGTTGCCGCCGCGGTGAAGAAACTGCAGTCCGGGAGCGGCCATCCGAAGTCCGCGGCCAGCGAGGCCGACCTCAAGCTGGTCATGGACTGGGTGATGACCCTCTGAGCGGCAACCGCTGCTCGGTGAGCGAGGCCGGCGTGTCGCCGGCCTTTTTTGCTGTTACGGCAACCGTAACGCCTGGGCCGCGCTGTGGCGCGGATGTCATGCCCTTTCTTGTCGCTCGGCAGTCCTTCTTGAGCGCCGCATTCATCGCGCCGAGCCGGTTGATCCTCGTCAACCTGCATGGCATTGCAGCATGTCATGTTCGCGCCATCGCTTGTCGCGACAGGCGCCGGCGGCTGCGCGCGGCCATGAGTTCGTGCCAGCGCCGGAGAAGTTTCGGTACAACTGACGAGCTCCGATGAAACCCCCCGCCCTGCTTCGTGCGCTGCTTCTCGTCGTGGCCTTTGGCCTGTCGGCTGCAGCAAGCGCAAAGGCGGCCGACGCGCCAGCGAAAGAGGCGCCACCGGCCGACCCGAACGAAACCTGCCTGGCTTGCCACGCCGACGCCTCTGCCAAGGACGCTGGTGGAAGGTCGATCGCCGTCGACGCGGCGGTCTTTGCCAAGTCGGTGCACGGCGAGATGCAATTCAAGTGCACGGATTGCCATGCGGACGTTTCTGTCGATCAGTTGCCGCATGCGGAGAAATTGCAGCCTGCGGCCTGCGCCAACTGCCACGAGGATGCGGTCAAGAACTACAAGGGAACCGCGCACGCCAAGGCGCGCGAGAAGGGCCAGGGGTTGGCCGCGACCTGCCACGACTGCCATGGCACGCACGACATCAAGCGTCCGAAGGATCCGGCCTCGCGCACGAACTTCGCCAATATCGAAACCACCTGCGGCGGCTGCCACGGCAACGACAAGTTCGTCGAGAAGGCACATCTGCCCGGGGGCAACATCCAGGCCAAGTATCACGACAGCATCCATGGCAAGCTGGTTCTCAACAGCGGCGGCTTTCCGGGCGTGGCGCCGACTTGCACGTCCTGTCACGGCGCGCACAACATCGAGGCGAAGTCGCAACCCGACAGCCGCGTGGCGCGCGAACACATTCCGGACACCTGCGGCGGCTGCCACCAGCGCGTCAAGGCCGTCTACGACAAGGGCAAGCACGGCAAGCTGAGGCACGAGGGCAATGGCGCGGCGCCGGTCTGCATCGACTGCCACAGCGCGCACACGATCCAGCAGGCCAGTCTGCCGAAGTGGCAGCTGGCGGTCATCGGCCAGTGCGGCAACTGCCATTCAGACCTGATTACGACCTATCGCAGTACCTTCCACGGCCAGGTCACTGAACTCGGCTACACCAACGTCGCCACGTGCGCCGCTTGCCACGGTGCGCACGACGTCCTGCCGGCCACGGACCCGGCCTCGCGCGTGTCGGCGGCCAACCGCGTCGACACCTGCCGCGCCTGCCACCCGAAGGCAAACGTCAACTTTGTGCAGTTCGATCCGCACGCCAACCGTCACGACAAGGAACGCAGCCCGCTTTTCTATTACATGGGGCTGTTCATGGACGTGCTGCTCGCCGGCGTCTTCGTCTTCTTCGGCGTGCATACCGTGCTGTGGTTCGTGCGTTCGAGGCGGGCGGTGCGTGAAAAGCGGCGCAACGGCGGCAGCGGTGGCTGAGCACGAGGAGATATGCTGATGGCGAGTACTGTTGCAGTTCCGGTCGGGGGCGCAGAAGCAAGCGCGGTCAGACACGGCGGTCGCTACTACCGCCGTTTCGGCCGGATCGAGCGGATCACGCACGCCCTGCTGATGTTCAGCTTCATCGGCTGCGCGCTGTCGGGCCTGCCGTTGCTGTTCGCCAGTCACGACTGGGCGGTGATGCTGGTCAAGCTGATGGGCGGCTTTCAGGCGGCCGGCCTAGTGCATCGGATCTGCGCGACGGTGATGATCGTCGTCTTCGCAAGCCACGTGCTGCGCGTGCTGTATCGGGGGCTGGCCTCGCCGAGCATCCTCACGGTCCTGTGGGGCCCGAACTCGATGGTGCCGCAGCCAAAGGACGTCGCCGACATCGTCAACCAGTTCAAGTGGTTCGTCGGGCTCGGCACGCAGCCGAAATTCGATCGCTACACGTACTGGGAAAAATTCGACTACTGGGCGGTGTTCTGGGGCATGTTCATCATCGGCGGTTCGGGCTTGATGCTCTGGTTCCCGTTCTTCTTCACGCAGTTCATGCCGGGGTGGGTGCTGAACATCGCCACGCTGGTGCACGGCGAGGAGGCGCTGCTGGCGGTCGGCTTCATCTTCACGATCCATTTCTTCAATGGGCACGTGCGTCCCGAGAAGTTTCCGATGGACCTGGTGATCTTCACCGGTCGTGTCTCCGAGCACGAACTGGTCGAGGAACGGCCGATCGAGCGCGAGCGACTGGTGCGAGAAGGCCGTCTCGCGGCGCTCGAGACCACGGAGCCGTCGCCGGCCCTGATGATCTTCGGCCGCATCATCGGCGGCACCGCGCTTGCACTGGGTGTGGTGACGATCATCCTGATCTTCTTCAGCGTGCTGACCTGAAGGCGGACCAGCCTTACATCCGCGCGCTGATCGTTGTGACGACGCACGGCCGGCGACGTGAGGCCGCTGCCGGCCGCCAAGGCAATCGCGCCGATCCTCGATGGCATGCCCGCATAACGGCGCACCGTAACTATGGCCGCGGCAGGAGTGCGTCAGCAGTCCGGTTTGCCCGCTGTGCTGGCCGCCATTGGCCCCAGGCGAACCGCGCCTTGCTGCAGACGCCCCGCTTGAAAGTCAATGCGCACCGGCAGAAATCGGCACGTTTCTACAGCGCCGGCAGGCATCGCTTTTGATCGGTACTCGCGGTGCGCTGCCCTGGCTGACGGCAACTGATCAAGATCATTCCGGGTTCATGCAGCATCAATGCCCGCAGAGCGCGGCAGCAATTGCGCACGCCCTACGGGCGTATCGCGTTGATGAGAGAGACTATTTCACCGGTTGGCTTGCGTACCAGGTAGCGACGCTTTCGATCATCGCGTTGCTGTACGGGAAGCTCATGCGGTGCATGGTCGTGCTCTCGCGATCGCCGTTGTCCCGATAGTTGCGCAACGCCATGACGAGGTAATCCTTGTCCTGCCCTCGCATTTTCGGCGCCGCCATGGATAGGTTGGTCTCGTCGTCATGGCAGCGATCGCATTTGGCCGCCAGCTCCTGCGTGGGAGTCGGCATCTGTTCAGCGGCTCTGGGCTCCTGCGCGGCGTAGAAGGCGACGATGTCTTCGACATCCTTGTCACTCAGTCCGGCCACGTAGCGCTGCATGCCCCAGTTCTTGCGGATGGTCCAGTAGGCCTTGGTGGCCTTGACGAGGTAGTCGAAGTCCTGGCCTGCCAGGCTCGGCGTCTGCGCATCCCGGCTGACTCCTCGGGCGCCGTGGCAGCCGCCGCATGCCGTGCTGAGGGCTTCTCCGGCTGCCGGATCGCCGCGCTTGGGCACCGGACGCTGGACCGGCTTCTGCACCGAGAAATACAGGGCGAGATTCTCAAGGTCCAGCCGGTGCGAGTCGCTCATCGTCGACTGCATCGTGCCGAGGGCGCGGTCACCGCGGTGGTATTCGTGAATCGCGGCCACCAGATACATCGGCTGCTGGCCGGCCAGGCTGGGCGTGCCGGTTGCATTGGCGTTGCCGTCCTCACCATGACACTGCGAACAGGCTTCCGCCAGCTTCTTGCCCTGCTCGTACGGGGAAGAGTGCTTGACGTCGGCCCCGGCGGCGGCCACCGGCGGCTGGGCCGCGTAGTACGCCGCGATGTTGCGCATGTCCGCGTCGGTCATTTTGGTCGCGAGTTCACGCAGCCCGCTATGGTGCCTCTTGCCTTCCTTGTATTCCTTCAGTGACGCAAGTAGATAGCGTTCCCGCTGTGCCGCCAGATGAGGGATGCCCGGCCCCGCGCCCTTGCCGTCCAGGCCGTGGCAGGCCTTACACGAACGCTCGGCGAGGGCTTTGCCCGCATCGACGTCTCCCGCTGGAGACTTCGCCGGTGCGGCCGTGGGCGCGGTTTCCTTGCGCTCGCCGCAGCCGGCCAACGCCAGTATCAAAGCAGCGGCCAGGAAAAGACTTTTCATTGGAGTTTCCATAAATGAGCGACTCGATGACCGGATCCGGACCGATCGACGTGCATTATTTACACCCTGTTCGTGCCGGCGAG
>JAHEDN010000050.1 GCA_024641225.1 Burkholderiales bacterium
CCGACCGCGACCAGGATCTTGCAGTTGCTGCGGAACTCGCGCAGCACGTGCACGTTCTCTGCGTTGCAGATGCCGCCTTCGATGAAGCCGATGTCGCAGACGCCACAGTGCTTGATGTCAGTCAGCGGCGAGCGGTCGAACTCGACCTGCTCGAGCAGCGTGAAGAGCCGCTCGTCGATGTCGAGGAACGACATGTGGCAGCCGAAGCAGCCGGCCAGCGACGTCGTCGCCATCTTCAGCTTGCGCGCAGGTTTCATCATTCGGCTCCGCGCGGCGTGCGGTCGAGCGGCCGCGGCGCATCACGCAGCGCCTGCGCACTCACGGGTTCGAGGTCGAAGCGGCGGCTGCCGATCGGCGTGGCGAAGCCGACCCGCTTGCGCAGGATCACGCCGACCGGACAGACGTCGAGCGCCTTGTCGCCGAGTGCGATGTCGGTGTCGGCCAGCCGCCCGCTCTCGCTGTTGACGATCAGGTGCTTGGTGATGCCGCGGCCGGAGAGGGCAAAGACGCCCTTGCCGTCGACTTCGCCCGAAGCGCGCACGCACAGCTCGCACAGGATGCATCGGTTGAAGTCGAGCAGGATGTCCGGGTGCGAGGCATCGACCGCGCGATCCGGATAGAAGTGGTCGAAGCGCGGCGTCAGCATGCCGACGTCGTAGGCCACCGCCTGCAGCTTGCACTCGCCGCTCTTCTCGCACGACGGGCAGAAGTGGTTGCCCTCGACGAACAGCATCTGCACCAGCGTGCGCCGCTTCTCGTCGATTTCCTCGCTGCGGCTTTCGACCTGCATGCCGGCCTGCGCCGGCAGCGTGCAGGAGGTCACCCAGTGTCCGTCGACCTTCAGCGTGCACACCTTGCAGCTTCCGTGTGGCTTGAACTCGGGGTGGTAGCAGAGGTGCGGCACGTAGCGGCCCGCGGCGAGCGCAGCCTGCATCACGGTCTGCCCCGGCGCGAAGACCACCTCTTCGCCATCGAGCACGAACGTCTGCGGCACCGGCGCTTTGCTCATGGCGCCACCCGGAAATGCGCGCCCGGGTCGTCGCGGCCGGTCATCGCTCGCGCCCGCGCCAGCGCGCCGTCGAGGTCGAAGGCCGGCGCGTACTCGAGCGACACGAGCCGCTGCTCGTAGGCCGGCCGGAAGCGCTTGAGCGTGTCGAGCACCGGGTTGCACGCGGTGTGGCCGAGCCCGCAGTGGCTGGCCGCCTGCAGCAGGTGGTTCAGGTCGACGATCTGTGCCAGATCGTGCTGCGAGCCGAGGCCGGCGGCGAGCTTGTCCATCAGTTTGCGCAGCAGCGTCGTGCCGACGCGGCACGGCGTGCAGAAGCCGCAGCTTTCGTGCGCGAAGAACTGCACGAAGTTGCGCGCCACCTCGAAAATGTCGCGCGACTCGTCGAAGATCATGAACGCGCCCGCCGTGGGCAGGTCCTCGAAGGCGATGCGGCGGTCGAACTCGGTCTCGTCGATGCAGATGCCGGACGCGCCGCTGACCTGAACCGCCTGCGTGAACTCGGCGCCGCAGTCGTCGAGCACGTCGCGCACCGTCGTCCCGAACGGGTACTCGTAAGTGCCGGGCCGCGCGCAGTCACCCGAGACCGAAAGGATCTTGCTGCCAGACGACCGGGCGGTGCCGATGCCCCGGTACCACTCGCCGCCGCGCACGGCGATCAGTGCCGCTGCGCCAAAGGTCTCGACGTTGTTGACGATCGTCGGCTGCTTGAGAAAGCCGCTGGTCACCGGATAGGGCGGCCGGCTGCGCGGAATGCCGCGTTTGCCTTCGAGTGATTCGATCAGCGCCGACTCCTCGCCGCACACGTACGCGCCGGCGCCGAGATGGATCGCGATGTCGAAATCGAAACCGGGCCGGTCGCAGATGTTCGCCCCGAGCAGGCCCTCGCGGCGCCGGCGATCGAGCACCGCCTGCAGCGGCGCGAGCAGGTGCCGATACTCGCCGCGCAGGTACAGAAAGCCGTGGCGCGCGCCGACCGCATGGGCCGCAACCGTCATGCCGTCGAAGACCAGGTCGGCATGCGCACTGAGCAGCACGCGGTCCTTGAACGTGCCCGGCTCGCCTTCGTCGGCGTTGCACACCACGTAGCGCGGCGTCGCCGGTGCCGTCGCGCACGCCTCCCACTTCAGGCCGGTAGTGAAACCTGCGCCGCCGCGGCCTCGCAGACCGGCAAGCTTGATTTCCTCGAGCACGGCGCGCGGACCCTGCGGCGTGACCTCGATCGCCTCGCGCCACGAGCGCTCGTTCGACGCGCGCTCGTTCAGCGCACTGCGGCCGCGCGCCAGTGCCGCACGGATCGCCTCGCCCGGCGCGAGACTGGCGCCGAGCAGGATGTCCTTGCGGCGGATGTTGTCGTCGACCACGAAAAGCTCGCGCGGCCATTGTTCGACCGGCTGCTGGCTGCGCACCAGTTCGGCAATCTGTCCGATGCGCGAGTCATCGAGCCGCGGGATCGGCCAGCCGTTGGCGAGCAGCGCCGGCGGCTGGTCGCACATGCCCGTGCAGGACGTGGTGTCCACCGACACCAGCCCGTCCTCGGAGGTCCTGCCGCGCTCGACCCACAGCATCTGGCACAGCCGCGCCAGCAGTGGCGCCGAGCCCGCCATGCGGTCGGTGATGTTGTCCGAGAAACGCAGTCGGAAGCGGCCGCCCGGCGCAAGGTGCAGGAAGCTGTAGAAGCCGGCCACACCCTCGACGCGCGCGCGGGGCAACTCCAGCGCGCGGGCGATCGCGGTGATCGCCTCCGGCCGGATCCAGCCTTCCGGCTCCTGCACCTCCTGCAGGATCTGCACGAGCTCGGTGCGTGCCCGGCCATGACGCTCGAGGATCGCATCGAGCCTGCGCTGCCTGTCGGCTGACGTGGCGTTCGACATCCCGTGCATCCGCTCGTACTGCTGAGACAATGCACACCAATGTTGACCGCCGGTGGAGGGGCGGCCGTGACTCATGTCAACGGCAGATCGGTTGCGGGCTGCACTACGCGGCTTTGCTGCCGCTCGTTGATTCGCATCAGTCGGGAGGCAATTCCCGAAGCATCCCTGGCGACCGTCCCGGGCCGTGACGCCGCGCGGCGGCTTGCGTCCGGGCGCTCAGGCCGCGCGCAGATCCGGCGCGGGAATCTCGATCAGCCGGCCGTCGGCGACCGCCAGCACGCGGTCGCCGGCTTCGCGTTCGATCGATGCGCCGCCGGTGAACTCGCCGAACGCCGGCAGGGTAAGAAGACCGTCGCGCTGCCAGAAGCACGGCAGGCGCAGCGTGTCGTTGGCGGCGCCGTGCAGGCGTACGCAGGGATGCAGGTGCCCGGCGACGACGTGGAGGGTGTCGAGCAGCTGCGGGACGTGGCAGAAGGCGATTCCGTCGGCCGTCCAGGGCTCGTCAACGACTTCGATGTCCAGCTCAGCCGGCGGCGCGCCGGCCTGGCGGTCGTGGTTGCCTTCCACCAGCGTCATCGGCAGCCCGGCGTGCTGCCCGCGCCATTGCCCGAACTGCCGCAGCGTCTCGGCGCCGTGCGCCTCGCGCGCGTGCAGCAGGTCGCCGAGAAAGACGAGCCGCTGCGGGCGGGCGTGCGCGATGAGCGCGCTGAGCCGCACGAGGTTGGCCTGCGTCGTTCCCTGCGGCACCGGGACGCCGCGCGCGCGGAACGTGGCCGCCTTGCCGAAGTGCGCGTCGGCGACGACCAGCCAGCGCCGCGCCAGCCAGAACGCGGCGCACTGCGGCAGCGCGCGCCACGGCGTGCCGCCGAAGTCGAAATCGACGCTGTGCGCAAAGCGGGCCGCGGCGCCTTTCACGGCAACCGCTTCAGCGCGTAGCCACGCTCGCGTAGCAGTTGCAGCAGGCCGTCAGGTCCGAAGTAGTGCAGCGCCCCGATCACCACCAGATGCAGCCGGCCGCTACGGGCAAAACGCTCGACGGCGGCGACCATCTTCGGGTGGCGGCCGCGCACGATCTGGTCGGCAATGAAACGCTGCGCCGCGAGTTCGCTCCGCGCCATCTCGTCGACCAGCCGCTCCATCGCGCCCGCATCGCCGCGTTCCCAGGCCTGCACCAGTCGTTCGATTTCGGCCCGGCTGGTGCCGCTTTCGATCGTTTCGACCGTGTTGCGCAGGTAGTCGACCTGCGCACCTATGGTTGCCTCGTCGAACAGTCGCAGCTGCTCCTCGATGCTTTCGATCTCGACCACCGGCCTGCCCGACGCCATCGCGAGCAGGTAGAGCTGCGCCTCGCTGCCATAGGCGGGACTCAGGCCGGCACGCATCGCTTCGAGCGTGATCAGCGTGTTGGCGACCATCCACGGCTTCATCCGGCAGCACAGCGGCACGCCGCCGCCGGCGCGCTCGGCCAGCTTCTCGATCCGCGCCAGCAGCGCGGCATCGACTTGTGCATCGAGACCCGGGCTGCCTTCCGGGTACATCGCCCAGCGCTGCGTGGCCGCCAGCGCAGCCTGTGCGTCGAACACGTTGGCTTCGAAGGCGATCACCTGCGCCTCGCGCAGGCCCGGTCGGTCAGCACCGTATGCCGCCGCCGACCCGGCCCGGCCGACATGAATCGAACCGAACAGCAGCACGCGCTCGGCGCCGCGCGTGGCCTCCCACATGAACCCGCGCGACGGGCGACCGTCGGCCTGCGCACCAGCGACCGGCGCCCACGCGATCGCGAGCGCAGCGGCTAGCCACAGGCACGCCTGTCGCGCGAAACGGAACGGCATGGGAGCGCGGCGGCTGGGTGGGAGGCCGGACAGGAAGTACGTCATCCGGAGCGCGACGATTGTATCGGGCGCGACGCGCCAGCCGGCGGCTGGCTCAGGCGCGTTCGGTCGCGTGGCCGCGCAGCGCCCGCACCGCACCGGCCGCCGCGCCGCCGAGCAGCCGTTTCACATAGCGACGCACACCCTCGTCGTCGGGCGCGCTCATGGCGACGTAACCGCGGCCGCGCATCAGCTTGCCCATGCTGTCGTTGTCCTTCAGCACGTAGCCGATGATCTCGGTCAGGCCGCGGCTGCGCGCGGTCTCCTCGAGCGCGGTCATCAGCGCATGGCCAAGCCCGCGAGCCTGCCAGGCGTCCTCGATCACGATGCCGAACTCGCAGCTGAAGCCGTCGGGCATGCGCGTGTAGCGGGCCACGCCGCGGATTTCTTCCTGTTCTCCGGTTGCGTCGATGGCCACGAACGCCATCTCGCGGTCGTAGTCGATCTGCGTGAAGCGCACCAGCCGCTCGGTGGTCAGCTCGCGCAGCGGCACGTGGAAGCGGTTGTACATCGTCTGCGGCGACAAGCGCGAGACGAAGCGGCGCTCGGCCTGCGCGTCTTCCGGCCGGATCGGCCGCAGCAGCACGGTCTCGTCGCCGCGCAGCCGGTGCGTGCGCGCGAGCGCCTTCGGGTACGGGTGGATCGCCAGGTGTGAATAGGTCGCGTCGGGTGCGAGCGGCCCGTCGCCGAGCACCACCCGCGCATCGAGCGCCACCGCGCCGCGCTCGTCGACCAGCAGCGGGTTGATGTCGAGCTCCTGCACGCACGGCAGTTCGCAGGCCAGATCGGAGACCTTGAGCAGGACGTCGATCAGCACCTCGATGTCCACCGCCGGCTTGCCGCTGAAGTCCTCCAGCATCTTCGCCGCGCGGGTGCGCGAGATCAGGTCGCGCGCGAGGAAGCGGTTCAGCGGCGGCAGCGCGACGGCCGCATCGCGCAGCACCTCGACCGCGATGCCGCCCGTGCCGAAGCTGATCACCGGTCCGAAAGTGGCGTCGTGCGCCAGCCCGACCAGCAGCTCGCGGCCGTTGGGTCGCACGATCATCTGCTGGACCAGCACGCCGTGAAACTTTGCGCTGGGCGCGCGCTCGGCGCAGCGGGCGCGGATCGCGCCGAAACCGTGCGCCACCTCGCTCGCGTTCATCACCGAAAGAATCACGCCACCGATATCGCTCTTGTGAATCACGCCGGTGGCCGAGACCTTCAGCGCGACCGGGAAGCCGATCTCCTCGGCCAGCGCCACCGCCTCTTCGGCCGTGGCGGCCAGCCGCGTGCGCGCGGTGTCGATTCCGAACGCGGCCAGCAGGGCCTTCGACTCCCGCTCGTCGAGCGCTGCACGTCCGGCGCCGGAAGCACGTTCGATGATCCGCCGCGCTTCCTGCGCCTCCGTCTCGAAGTCGGCCACCTGCGGCGGCGGCACCTGCAGGCGCATCTGCCGTCCGCGGACGAACCGCGAAACGTACGAAAATGCCTCGACGCCGCGTTCGGGGCTGCTCGCCGTCGGCTGGCCGGCACCATCGAAGATCGCGCGGCCGAGACGAGCGTCCTCGCCGCCCAGCCAAGCCGTGATCACCGGCTTGTCGCTCGCCAGCGCGAGCGGCAGCAGCGCGCGCGCCGTTTCCTCGGCGCCCAGCGCGATGGTGGGTGTGAACAACACCAGCACGCCGTCGTTACCTGGATCGGCCAGCACCAGTTCGAAGGTCTTCGCGTAGCGCTCGGCGTCGGCTTGGCGCGTCACGTCCACCGGATTGTGGCGCGACCCGCTTGGCAGCAGCACCTTTTCGAGGCCGGCCATCGTCTCGGGGGAAAGGCCGGCCAGCACGACCTCGCTGTCAACCACGGCATCGGCCGCCAGCACCCCGGGGCCGTCGCCATTGGTGATGATCGCCAGCCGATTTCCCGGATCCGGCCGCGGAAGCCGGCCCTCGGCAAGTGCCTCGGCGGCCGACAGCATGTCGAAGTAGGCGCGGACGCGGATCGCGCCGGCACGACGGAGCGCGGCATCGAACACCGTGTCGTCGCCGACCAGCGCGCCGCTGTGGCTCATTGCCGCCTTCGAGCCGGCCAGATGGCGTCCGACCTTCAGCACCACGACCGGCTTGACGCTGGCCGCCGCGCGCACGCTCGACAGGAAGGTGCGGGCATCCTGCACGCCTTCGACGTAAAGAATGATGCTGCGCGTGGCGCCGTCGAGCGCGAGAAAATCGAGCACCTCGGAAAATTCGACGTCGGTACCGGCTCCGGTCGAAATTACCGAAGAGAAGCCGAAGCCGGCGGGGCCCGCGAAATCGAGCAGGGCCGCAACGACCGCCGAAGATTGAGACACGAGCGCCACCGAGCCGGGACGCGCCGGCGCCCGCGCGTAGGTGGCATTCAACCCGATTTCCGGCCGCATGATGCCGAGGCAGTTCGGTCCCAGCAGGCGAATGCCGTGGGCACGCGCCCGCACGAGTGCCTCCTCGTGCAAATGGCGGCCCGCCGCGCCGGCCTCGGCAAATCCGGACGACAGCACCAGTGCAGCGCGCGCACCACAGGCAGCGCAGTCGTCGATCAGTTCGGGCACGAACTGCGCCGGGGTCGCTACGACGACCAGGTCGGGCGCCCGCGGCAGATCGGTCAGGCGCGAATGACAGCGTCGACCCGCCAGTTCCTTGTACTTCGGGTTGACCGGATAGATCTCGCCCTTGAACCCCCCGCCGATGAGGTTGCCGAGGACGTAAGTGCCGAGTGCACCGCTGCGCTTGCTGGCGCCGACCAGGGCCACCGAGCGGGGCACGAGCGCGGCGCGAAGATAGTGGGGAAACAGCATGTGGCGGACTGCCTGCGAATGCGCAAATGCGTCAACAACTGTGATTATGCTGCGACGCAGCGAGGGCGCAACAAGAGGAATTCGTCCATTTGCACTAAGGACGAGCGCCAGTGACGACTTTTCGCGACGGTTGACTCCGGTCAAGCCGACCGAGGCCCCGGCACTTAGGCTCGAACGCGACCGGAGTTCACCGCAATGTCATCACCGGGACTGGACGCAGCGGCCCTCGAGCAGTTCCGGCATCAGCTTTTGGCGATGAAGCGCGCCGCAGCCGATGCCGTCGACGCACGCCTGCACGGCCACGGCGAGCACCGGCACGACGAAGCCGGGCTGCCGCGGCACGCGGACGAGACCGATGACGACGCGGCCGCCGAGACGCAGCGACAGGCCGACGTGACGCACCTGGCGCGCACCGCCACCGCGCTGCGCGACATCGAGAGCGCGCTGGCGCGCATCGAGAACGGCGAATACGGCCTGTGCATCGACTGCGACGAGCCGATCGACCTGCGCCGGCTGCAGGCACACCCGGCGGCACTGCGCTGCGCCCGCTGCCAGCAACTTTTCGAGACGCAGCTGAGCCGCGCCGGCGTGCGCGGCTGATCCGCGCGTCGGCTCGCCGGCAGGGAGGACGGCCCGAACCGGTTCGTCACACGGCACGGGCCTACCGCCTCCGTCGAACAGAGATCACGACGGCGTCCCGAGTAAGGGGCCGTCCGATCCGGCTAGTCCGACGGCGACCAGCGCCGTCGGCAGCAGGGCAGCGCCCATCCGTAGAATCGGCTGCATGAAGGTCAACGGAGTTGCCTGGCGCTCGATCGCCGAAGACGGTCCGCATGCGGTGCGCATCGTCGACCAGACGCAATTGCCGTTTGCGTTCGCCACGCTGCGGCTGACGCGGTGCGACGAGATCGCCCATGCAATTCGCTCGATGCAGGTGCGTGGCGCGCCGCTGATCGGTGTCGCCGCCGCTTACGGCATCGCTTTGGCCATGCAGCGCGAAGCCGCCGATGCGTCGCTCGACGCCGCCCACGCCTTGCTGCTCGCCACGCGACCGACCGCAGTCAACCTGCGCTGGGCGCTGAGCCGCATGCGCACGCTGCTGCAGCCGTTGGCCGCTGGCGCGCGCGCGGACGCGGCCTGGCAGGAGGCCGGCCGCATCGCCGAGGAAGACGTGGCGATCAACCGTGCTCTTGGCGCCCACGGCGCCGAACTCATCGCCGCGGCGCACGGGCGGACGCGGCAGACGGTGCGTGTGCTGACCCACTGCAACGCGGGCTGGATCGCCACTGTCGACTACGGCACTGCGCTGTCGGCCATCTATCAGGCGCACGACGCCGGCGTGCCGGTGCACGTGTGGGTCGATGAAACAAGGCCGCGCAACCAGGGGCTGCTGACGGCGTGGGAACTGGCTGCGCACGGCGTGCCGCACACGCTGATCGCCGACAACGCCGGCGGGCACCTGATGCAGCGGGGCGAGGTCGATCTGGTGCTGGTCGGCGCGGACCGCGTCAGCCGCAACGGCGACGTGTGCAACAAGATCGGCACCTACCTGAAGGCCGTGGCCGCCTCCGACAACGACGTACCGTTCTACGCTGCGGTGCCGTCGCCGACGATCGACTGGGAACTGGCCGACGCGCTGCGCGAGATTCCGATCGAGGAGCGCGCCGCCGAAGAGGTCCGCATCGTCAGTGGGCGCGACGCCAGCGGACAGCGAGCACAGGTCATGCTGGCCGACGCGACCACGCCGGTGGCCAACCCGGCCTTCGACGTCACGCCGGCACGGCTGGTCACCGGCATCGTCACCGAGCGCGGCATCGCGGGGCCGGCCGAACTTGCGCGTCTCTTCGCGCCGGCGCGCGCCGCGGCGTGAAACGGGCAGGCTGATGCCCGACGATCAGATGCTGGCCGAGGACTCGACCGAACTGCGCCGCGCGGTGATCGACACTGCCCGCGCGATGAACGACGCCGGCATCAACGTCAACAAGTCCGGCAACGTCTCGGTACGCTGCGCGCGCGGCAGGCACGCCGGCCTGCTGATCACGCCGAGCGGGCTCGGCTACGAGGAGATGCAGCCCGCCGACCTCGTCTTCCTGCGGCTGGCCGACGGTTCTCACGCGGGCGGCCGCGAACCCAGCAGTGAATGGCGCTTTCACCTGGACATCCTTCGCGCGCGGCCGGAACTGATGGCGATCGTGCACACCCATTCGCCGGCGGCCACCGCGCTCGCCTGCCACGAACGCGGCATTCCGCCGTTCCACTACATGGTCGCCGCAGCCGGCGGCGCTGACATCCGCTGCGCACGCTACGCGACCTTCGGCACGCAGGCACTGTCCGACTACGCGCTGGACGCGCTGGCGGACCGCAAAGCCTGCCTCCTCGCCCACCACGGAGTCATCGCCTGCGAAGTCTCGTTGCCGCTGGCGTTGGCGCTGGCGATCGAAGTCGAGCACCTGGCGCGCATGTACCTCGCCGCCTGCGCACTCGGCGACCCGCCGCGGCTGCCCGACGACGAGATGGCGCGCGTGCTGGCGAAGTTCGAGCACTACGGTCAGCCGCCACAGCGGTAACGGGGGACGTGTCCTTGGATGGCAACGGCCCACTCGGGAGGCTGGCTTTCCCGACGCGTGTCGGCATATGCAAATGACAAGGCCGATACCCTTACGGCTCGCCTGACGCAAGCTGCCGATGAACGATAGTCCGTTCCTTCGCTTCGCCACTGGCGCCAATGAATGCGTGGAAGATACAGCGACAGTTGATTCCGCGTTGGCTCGGGGCGCGCGACAAGAACAGATGTGCGCGTCGCCGCGAGAAACCCGGGCGGGCGACGCGCGCATGTGCAAGAAAGGCGAAACATGACTGCCCTACGTGCGCTGTTAATGGCGGTCGGACTGTGGATGACGGGCGTGGGCGTGTTGAGCGCTGCCGATCGACGCGAGATCGGGAACGAGGCCGGGGAGTTGAGCGCCCTGACGACTGACGCCGTCGCCGCCTGGACAGTGCGCGGGGTTGAGATGGAGGGTCTAGGGGTCGGCGACCTTGACGTGCGCGAGGCCGACGTTTTCGATCTGACATCGCGGACCATCGTCAATGACGGCAACAGCGAACGA
>JAHEDN010000418.1 GCA_024641225.1 Burkholderiales bacterium
GGTCGGCACCGCGCCGAACATCCTCGCCGTCAATAGCAGCCTGCCCATCCGGTCGTTCCGAGAACTGATCGACTACCTGCGCGCGAGGCCGGGCCAGTTGAACTATGCGTCGGTCGGCAACGGCAGCGCTTCGCACCTGGCGATGGAACTGCTCAAGAGCATGGCCGGGCTGTACGTCGTGCACATCCCGTTCAACGGCGCCCCGCCGGCGGTTCAGGCCACCGCTGCGGGCGACGTGCAGATGATCATGTCCAACCCGACTTCGCTGCTGCCGATGATCCAAGCCGGCCGAATCCGGCCGCTGGCAGTCACCGGTCCCGGCCGGTGGCCGCAGATGAAGGAACTGCCGACCATCGCCGAAAGCGGCTTTGCCGGCTTCGAAGCGGTGGCGTGGAACGGTTTCGTCGCGCCGGCCGGAACACCGCGCGAGGTGGTCGTGCGGCTGAATCAGGAAATCAACGCGATCCTGAATACGGCACAGGTCAGGGCGCACATCCAGGCCGCCGGCTGGGACGTCGCCGGAGGCACGCCCGAGGCGTTCGCGAGCTTCATGCGATCCGAGCGCAGCCGCTGGCAGCCCGTGATCCGGCGCAGCGGCGCGAAGCTCGACTGAACGGGAACATCGAACGCCGGCTCTTATACTCATGTTCGCGCCGGTTCGTCGGGCTGGCGCGGCGCTCGATCCCGCCCGGGCTGAAGCGGCGGCGGTGACCTTCCCGGCTTTGCTTGCTGCGGGCTTCGATGCCCGGCTCCATCCATGGCGACCATCCTCCAGCACCTCCCCGTCGGCGAAAAGGTCGGCATCGCGTTCTCCGGCGGGCTCGACACCAGTGCCGCCCTTCTGTGGATGCGGAAGAAGGGCGCCATCCCCTACGCCTACACGGCCAATCTCGGCCAGCCCGACGAAACCGACTACGACTCGATTCCCCAGCGCGCGATCGAGTACGGCGCGCAGAACGCACGCCTGGTCGACTGCCGAGCGCAACTGGTCGCCGAGGGTATCTCGGCCCTGCAGGGCGGCGCCTTCCACATCTCGACGGCGGGTGCCACCTACTTCAACACCACGCCGATCGGCCGCGCGGTGACCGGCACCATGCTGGTCGCGGCGATGAAGGAAGACGACGTGCATATCTGGGGCGATGGCAGCACGTTCAAGGGCAACGACATCGAGCGCTTCTACCGCTATGGCCTGCTCGCCAACCCGGCGCTGCGCATCTACAAGCCGTGGCTCGACCAGGCCTTCATCGACGAACTCGGCGGCCGGGCCGAAATGTCGGCATTCATGACGGCCGCCGGGTTCGCGTACCGGATGTCGGCGGAAAAGGCGTATTCGACCGATTCGAATCTGCTCGGCGCCACGCACGAGGCCAAGGATCTCGAGCAGCTCGATTCCAGCATCCGCATCGTGCAGCCGATCATGGGCGTTGCCTTCTGGCGCGACGAGGTGGCCGTCAAGCGCGAGGAAGTCACGGTGCGTTTCGAACAGGGGCAGCCGGTGGCCCTCAACGGCATCGAATTCGCCAATCCGGTCGAACTGATGCTCGAGGCGAACCGCATTGGCGGCCGGCACGGGCTCGGCATGTCGGACCAGATCGAGAACCGGATCATCGAAGCGAAGAGCCGCGGCATCTACGAGGCGCCGGGCATGGCGCTGCTGTTCATCGCCTACGAGCGGCTGGTGACCGGAATCCACAACGAGGACACCATCGAGCAGTACCGCGACAACGGCCGCAAGCTCGGCCGACTGCTTTACCAGGGCCGCTGGTTCGACCCGCAGGCCATCATGCTGCGCGAGAGCGCGCAGCGCTGGGTCGCGCGCGCCGTCACCGGCGAAGTGTCGATCGAACTGCGCCGTGGCAACGACTACTCGATCCTGAACACGACCTCACCCAACCTCACCTACAAGCCCGAGCGGCTGACGATGGAAAAGGGCGAGTCCGTGTTCTCGCCGGCCGACCGCATCGGCCAGCTGACGATGCGCAACCTCGACATCGCGGACACGCGGGACAAGCTTTCCGTCTATTCGAAGGCTGGACTGCTGTCGACCGGCGCCGGCACTTCGATGCTGCGCATCGGCGAGGACAAGCGCGAGAGCGATTAGACGCCACCAGGGAACGGATCCGGCCGCGCCGGCGATCAGGTCCGCGATCATCGGACCTGAGCCGAAATGCGGCTGTCGACCCTGACCGGTCCTTTCGCTTCGCCCATGCTTGGTGCCACAGAACAGCTGAGATTGCAGAGCCCGGACCGGCAACCCCGGTTTCGCGGTAACCACTCACGAGGCACACTGCGAGCCATCTTGACGGCAGTCAATCGTCGCTGTCCGGCGCTGTCGAGAATGCCTTGTCGAACAGCATTGACCACGCACTCGCTGCCGCGGCTTCTCGCCTTTCCCGCGCCACCCCGAGTGTCACACGCCCAACGTGAAGCCTGCCGTAGACCAGACCGTCGTTCCGGACAAGTACCACGCCCCGCAGTGGCTCGGTGACCGTGCGAGGCGTCGCTTCCACGTGATGGTCAAGCCGGTCGGCGCGGCATGCAACCTCGACTGCACGTACTGCTTCTACCTCAGCAAGCAGGAACTCGACGGCGGCATCGGCCGTGGCCGCATGAGCGACGAGCTGCTCGAACGCTTCGTCCGCGACTACATCGGAGCCGTGACCGGCAACGAGGTCGTCTTCTCCTGGCAGGGCGGCGAGCCGACGCTGATGGGGCTGGATTTCTTCCGTAAGGCGATGGCGCTGCAGCGGCAGTACGCCAAGCCGGGCCAGCGCATCGAGAACGACCTGCAGACCAACGGCACGCTGCTCGACGAGGAGTGGGCGGCATTCCTGAAGGAGCACCGCTTCCTCGTCGGTCTGTCGATCGATGGCCCGCGCGAGATCCACGACCGCTACCGGATCACCGGGAAGGGCGAGCCGACTTTCGATCGGGTATTCGCTGCGGC
>JAHEDN010000051.1 GCA_024641225.1 Burkholderiales bacterium
CGCCGCCTGGTGGCGGCGACGGATGCGGCAGCGTGAGCAAGGCCGTTCGATCGCCGCGCCTTAAGCGGCCGGCAAGCAAGTCAGTCCGCTGCGGAATCGCGCAGCCGCTTGAGTCGCCGCGCGTCACGCTTCGTCGGACGACCCTGCAGCGCGTCGGCCGGCTCGGCGCCCAGGCGATGCACCTCGCGTAGGCGTTCGCGGCGCGCCGAACTGTCTGGTGTCTCCGCGTAAAGCTGGCGCGCCACGGGCGCTGATCCGCGCGTGGTGGACACCGCCTGCACGGCGACCACCATCGCCGCCGCGCGCTGGCTGATCTCGATGCGATCGCCGAGCCGCACCTCGCGCGCCGGCTTGGTCCGCTCGCCGTTGACGCGGACACGTCCGCTGTCGACTGCCTCGGCGGCAACCGAGCGTGTCTTGAAAAGGCGCGCCGCCCACAGCCATTTGTCGAGCCGCACTCGCAACAAGTCACTCATGGCAACGATGCTAGCCGCACCGGCACGTGACTTCCGGTGCATGGGTCAGCTCAGCGCTTGACGACGTTGGGGTCCCGGCGTTCGCCGATGCAATGGAAGACCTGCTGCCGCCGCCGGCAACGGACGAACGCTATACGTGCACCTGAACTCGTTCCAGATGCAGCAGAGGTGGCCCACCATCGTGCTCGCGATAGTGCCGCTGGTGCACGTCTAGACCTGGTGAGCTACATTGCGCGCCAGCATCTGACGCGCCGAAGTCGCGGCGAGCGAGATCACTCGAGCTTGTACGCGAGCCCCGTCAGGAACAGGGCGTCGCCTCGCTTCACGCCGGCGCCCGGATCACTGTTGTAGCGATAGTTGAATCCGACGGTCAGGTTCAGCGAGTGGTTGATCGCCACAGCCACACCGGTGTCGAATATCGCGCGGTATTCGCCGGTCTCGTTCAGGTTGGGGTAGACGACGAGTTTCTGCTTGAAGGTCGTCGAATCGGTCAGCCGGTGAGTCGATTCTTCACCGAGCAGCGCTTCGGCGTATCCGTAGCGCGACCGCACGCTGCCGGCAACCACTGTCGCATCGAAGTACTGATCGTGCGTATAGCCAAGACCTGCTAACACCTCGAACTTATTCGCCTCGGTGTCGAGGAGTTTGTAGCCCAGACCGCCTGCACCGGAAGCCCGGAATTCGATATTGGCCGGCTTGTCCCGAAGGAAGTCGGCCTGGCCGAAGACGTAGCTGCGCGCGGTCAGATTGAAGCTGTAGCGGCCGCCGGCGCTTAGCAGTTCGGCGGTCGTCTCGCCCTCGGTACGCCCGTACAGCGATCGCGCATAAACGTTAACCCTGTCGCGCGAGGTCGCACGGACTGCATCGGCGTTCAGGCTGAAGTTGCCCGAGTCGTTGTTGCCGGACGAGTAGCTGGCCGCCAAATCGACGGTAGCGCGCCAGCGGCCATCGGCCTTGACTTGCGCTTGTGCTAGCGCCGTTGTCGAGACGAGCGAGGCCACGGCAAAGCAAACGCCGTAAGGCAAACGAGAACATGCAGTCATGCAACCTCCTTGCAGGCTGGAAAAGGTGGATCGGGGAACGTGCGCCACCGCGGAGCGGCGCGCGAGCTCGAGCGGCTTGCGATCGGCCCAGGTTTTGGCCGCAGCCGCCGCCGTGAGTTTCATGCTCGCAAGAACGCGCTGCCGGATCGCGCAGCGCGCCCCACCGAAACCCGCAGCATTGCGTAGGCGAAGCACGTGCGTATCGTGTTCGTCGCTGACGTGTGGGCGGATCAACACCGACGCACGGTTGGTCGCAGCTTCACTCGAGCTGTTCTCAGCATCCGAGCCGGAAAGCTCGCGGGCACGGCACGCGCACGCGATGGGCGCGCTGGAGAGATGGGCCCCGGGTGCTATGCGACTTCTGGCGGCGTCGTCTCGTCGGCCACCCAGCGCAGGTATGGCGCAAAGCCCGCGGTCACCGGCAACGCAACGATCTCGGGCACCGTGTAGGGATGCAACTGGCGGATGGCCTCCTCCACTGCCGCGTAGCGCTCTCGCGTGCACTTGATCAGCAGCGGCACTTCGGTAGTTTCTTCGATAGCGCCCTGCCAGCGATAGGTCGAGTTCACGGGTGGCAGTTCATTGGCACACGCCGCGAGGCGGTTTTCGACCAGGGCCCGCGCCATGCGCGATGCCGTTCCATCGTCGGGACAGTTGGTCACTACCAATAGAACCTCAATGGCCACGATTACACCTCGGCATATCAGAGCGCGGTTAACGGCCGCCAGTCAAGTCCATGCGCAACGTGCGTCAGCCCGAACGGCACGCCGTCTCGTCTCAGCTGACTTGCTGCAACTCCGCTGCAGGCACTGCCGCCGATTGTCGCGTGCTCTCGCGTTCTCGCCGCACAGTCCGCGGTAGCGAAGATCAACGATCAACGGCACCCTGTCGGTCTTCTTCCCGCCACCGGGCAGGAAATGATGGCTGCCGCGCTGATCCCGCTGGCGCTGCTGTGAGTTTGGTCGGGGAGAGGATTGGCGGCTGCGCGCCAAGCGCGAGGCCGGCCGAACCGACGGCCCCGGGCAGTTCCGGAGCTTCGAGGTGCCGCCCCCGCAGCGGCGAGGCTATGCGCCTACCCGTTTCTGGAGAACCGCGGCGGAGCAGGCCCCGACGCAGAATCCACTAAGTCGTCTCGGCGCCTTCGCCTTCGTTCGCCGGCGTCTCGGGACGATCGACCAGTTCCATCAGCGCCATCGGCGCGTTGTCACCCACCCGGAAGCCGAACTTGAGGATGCGCGTATAGCCGCCGCGACGAGCCTTGTACCGCGGCCCGAGTTCGTTGAAGAGCTTGACCACCATGTCGCGGTCGCGAAGCCGGTTGAAGGCCAGACGGCGATTGGCGACCGTCGGCTCCTTGGCCAGCGTGATCAGCGGCTCGACGACGCGTCGCAACTCCTTGGCTTTTGGCAGCGTCGTCTTGATGCGCTCGTGACGCAGCAGTGAGTTCGACATGTTGCGCAGCATCGCCAGGCGATGGCTGCTGGTGCGATTGAGTTTCCGCAGTCCGTGTCCGTGTCGCATTTCATTCTTCCTTCAAGTCTTCAAGGTATCCGACTCTTCGATCCCTGCGACGGGCGGGTCGGTTGGGTTTGTGGTGGCCAGTTCGCCGACCACCTGTGTCTTGGGGCCTTAAGTCGACTCAGGCGAGAAAGCGGTCGCCCGGTCTGAAGTCGACACTACCGCCGCTACTTCTCGAGTCCTGCCGGGGGCCAGTTTTCCAGCTTCATGCCAAGCGTAAGCCCACGCGCCGCCAGCACCTCCTTGATCTCGTTCAACGACTTGCGTCCGAGATTCGGCGTCTTCAGCAACTCGTTCTCGGTACGCTGGATCAGGTCGCCAATGTAGAAGATGTTCTCTGCCTTCAGGCAATTCGCCGAGCGAACCGTGAGTTCCAGGTCGTCCACCGGGCGCAGCAGGATCGGATCGACCTGCGTCGCCGCGCGCGCGCCACCGGCACCGAGCGGCTCGGCCACGCCCTCGAGCGCGGCGAACACCGACAGTTGCTCGACAAGCAGCCGTGCCGACTGGCGAACCGCCTCCTCCGGCGTAATTGCGCCGTTGGTCTCGATAGTCATCACCAGCTTGTCGAGGTCGGTGCGCTGCTCGACACGGGCGCTCTCCACCGTGTACGAAACGCGCCTGATCGGCGAGAACGAAGCATCCATCACGACGCGGCCGATCGTCTTCGAGTGGTCGTCCCGGAACGCGCGCAGGTTGCCCGGCACGTAGCCGCGCCCCATCTCGACCTTGATCTGCATCTCAAGCCGGCCACCGCCGGTCAGATGCGCAATGACATGGTCAGGGTTGATGATCTCGACATCGTGCGGCAGCTCGATATCGGCGGCGGTGACAGGCCCCTCGCCCTCCTTGCGCAGCGAGAGTGTCACCTCCTCGCGGTTGTGCAGTTTGAACACGACGCCCTTGAGATTCAGCAGGATGTCGACCACATCCTCGCGCACTCCGGGCACGGTCGAGTACTCGTGAACAACGCCGGCAATCTGTACCTCGGTCGGGGCGTAGCCGATCATCGACGACAGCAGGATGCGCCGCAGCGCATTGCCAAGCGTGTGGCCGTAACTGCGCTCGAACGGCTCCATGGTGACGACCGCGGCGTTGGTGCCGCTCGCCTCGACCTCGATTGCGCGCGGCTTGAGCATTGCAGTAGCAGACATGAACGATCCCTTTTCAATACCCTCGGCTCGTTACGCCGATAAGGCTGATGGATGGTCGGGGGCAAGTGAGCGGCTGCCCCATGGCCGCAACAAACAACTGCTCGGTTTCGCCACCAGGCGAACCCGACGGTGACTCGATCGTTATCGAGAATACAGCTCGACGACAAGCGACTCGTTGACGTCCTGGGCGACCTCGTTGCGCTCGGGCATGGCCTTGAACTTGCCTTCCAGCTTGCTCGTGTCGACCTCGACCCAGGAGGGCAGTCCCGACTGCTCGGCCAGCGACAGCGCCTCGGCGATGCGGCCTTGCTTCTTCGCCTTGTCGCGCACGCTGATGACATCGCCGGGCTTCACCATCATCGATGCGATGCTCGCCGTCTCGCCGTTAACGGCAATCGCGCGGTGCGAGACGAGCTGACGCGCCTCGGCACGGGTCGACCCGAACCCCATCCGGTAGACCATGTTGTCCAGCCGCGACTCGAGCAATCCAATCAGGTGCGCACCGGTATTGCCCTTGCGACGGGCCGCCTCCTGAAAGTAGCGGCGGAACTGGCGCTCGAGCACCCCGTACATTCGCTTGACTTTCTGTTTTTCGCGCAGCTGCACGCCGTAGTCGGACATGCGTGCGCCCGAGATCCGGCCGTGCTGGCCAGGCTTGGAGTCGGCCTTGCACTTCGTGTCGAGCGCGCGGCGCGCGCTCTTCAGAAAAAGATCGGTGCCTTCGCGCCGCGAAAGCTTTAGTTTTGCTCCGGTGTGGCGAGCCATTTGTTGTTTCCTATCCTGCAGTGATCTGCATTAAGTCCGCGCTGCTGCCGCGCGGCCGCTTGAAGCGGCCCTGGGTCAGTGCGCCGACACGAGGTTGTCGATGCCCATCGCGATGGTCTCCGGTCAGACGCGGCGGCGCTTCGGCGGCCGGCAGCCGTTGTGCGGCACCGGCGTGACGTCCTGGATCGACGTGATGCGAAAACCGACGGCATTCAGCGCGCGCACGCTCGACTCGCGGCCAGGGCCTGGGCCCTTGATCAGAACCTCGAGGTTCTTGACTCCGCATTCGACAGCCGCGCGGCCCGCCTGCTCGGCAGCAACCTGCGCCGCAAACGGAGTCGACTTGCGCGAGCCCTTGAATCCCTGGCCGCCGGAACTGGCCCACGACAGGGCGTTGCCCTGCCGATCGGTGATCGTGATGATTGTGTTGTTGAAGGACGCATGCACGTGGGCGATGCCCTCGGCAACATTCTTCTTCACTTTCTTGCGCGCGCGCTGCGCAGCGGCGTGCTGACTGCTTGGATTTTTGGCCATCGTGCTTGACTCTCCCGTTCGTACTTCTTAGGCCGACTTCTTAAGTGCCACGCCGGCCTTGCGCGGGCCCTTGCGGGTGCGCGCGTTGGTGCGCGTGCGCTGACCGCGCACCGGCAGGCCGCGACGATGGCGCATACCGCGGTAGCAGCCGAGGTCGATCAGACGCTTGATCGACAGCTGGATCTCGCGCCGCAGGTCGCCTTCGACCGCCACACGGCCAATCGCGTCGCGGATGCGCTCGAGTTCACCGTCGGTCAGTTCCTTGACCTTCTTGCTGTGCGGCACGTTGGCCGCGTCGAGGATTGCCCGCGCTCGCGCCCGACCGATGCCGTAAATCGCCGTCAGGCCGATCTCGGCATGCTGGTTCGGCGGGATGTTGATGCCTGAAATTCGAGCCATCTCGTGACCTCAGTTCGCGTTATCGACAGCAATCAGCCCTGGCGCTGCTTGTGCCGAGGGTCGGAACAGATCACCCGCACGACGCGATTGCGCCGGATGATCTTGCACTTGCGGCACATTTTCTTGACCGAAGCATTCACCTTCATCGGTTTCTCCTGCCGCGCTATTTGGCGCGGAAAACGATCCTTGCCCTCGAAAGGTCATACGGCGTCAGTTCGACCGTGACCTTGTCGCCAGGAAGGATGCGGATGTAATGCATCCGCATCTTTCCCGAGATATGACCAAGCACGACATGTCCATTTTCAAGTTTGACCCGGAAGTTCGCATTCGGGAGGTTCTCAAGAACCTCCCCCTGCATCTGGATCACGTCGTCCTTGGCCATCGATGCTGCCCTGCCTTCCTCTGCTTTGCTACCGTGGCAGCCCCGGTCCAAACCCCTTGAAGTTCGCCTTCTTCAGCAAACTCTCGTATTGGTGCGTCATCAGGTAAGCCTGCACCTGCGACATGAAGTCCATGGTGACAACCACCACGATCAGCAGCGAAGTCCCACCGAAGTAGAAGGGCACCGAGAAGCGCAAGTTGAGAAACTCGGGCACCAGGCAAACCAGCGTGATGTAAAGCGCCCCCGCCAGCGTCAGCCGCATCAGGATCTTGTCGATGTAGCGGGCGGTCTGATCGCCCGGCCGGATCCCCGGGACGAAGGCGCCGCTCTTCTTCAGGTTGTCCGCTGTCTCCTTGCTGTTGAAGACCAGAGCCGTGTAGAAGAAACAGAAGAAAATGATCAGCCCGGAGTACAGCAGGATGTAAAGCGGCTGGCCCGGCGAAAGCGCGCCAGCCAGGTCGCGGATCCAGCGGGTGGCATCGCCGGTCGTAAACCAGCCGGCCAGCGTGGCCGGAAACAGAATCAGCGAAGACGCGAAGATCGGCGGGATGACGCCGGACATGTTGATCTTCAGCGGTAGATGTGAGCTCTGTCCGCCGTAGATCTTGTTGCCGACCTGCCGCTTCGCGTAATTGACCAGGATCTTGCGCTGCCCGCGCTCGACGAAAACCACGAACGCCGTCACCAGCGCGATCAGCGCGATGATGAAGATTGCCGCCAGCGGACCGATCGCACCCGTACGGACGAGTTCGAACAGGCCACCGATGGCGTTTGGCAGCCCGGCAACGATGCCGGCGAAGATCAGGATCGAAATGCCGTTTCCGAGCCCCCGCTCGGTGATCTGCTCGCCGAGCCACATCAGGAACATAGTGCCGGTCACCAGCGACACCATGCAAATGAAGATGAACATCAGGCCGGGGCTGAGCACCAGTCCCTGCTGCGATTGCAGCGCCACTGAAATGCCGTACGACTGCACCAGCGCCAGGCCGAGCGTCGCATAGCGCGTGTACTGGGTGATCTTGCGCCGCCCCGACTCGCCCTCCTTGCGCAGCGCTTCCAGCGACGGCAGCACGTAGGTCAGCATCTGAAAGATGATCGACGCCGAGATGTACGGCATGATCCCCAGCGCGAAGACGGAGAATCGCGACAGCGCACCGCCCGAGAACATGTTGAACAGGCCGAGAATGCCGCCCTGCTGCGAGTTGAAGAGCTGGCGCAGCTGGTCCGGGTCGATGCCCGGCACCGGAACGTGCGTGCCGATCCGGTAAACGACGAGCGCAAGCAGCAGAAAAGTCAGGCGACGCTTCAGATCGCCGTACTTTCCTGTCTTGCCGAGCGTTGCCGGATTGCTGGCCACGAGAATCCTCTTGAACGCTACTTCGATGCCGACTTGTCAGCCTTCTTCTTCGGCGCCGCCTCTGCCGGCTTCGTCGCTGCGGCCGCCTTCTTCACGGCCGGCTTCCGCTCAGCCGCGGCGATCGCCGCCTCCCTGGCCGTACGGCGCTCCGCCAGGCGCGCCTGCTTTTTTCCGGCCTTCTTTTCTACGCTGACCAGAGCGACGGTCCCGCCCGCTGCCTCGATCATCGCCTTGGCGCCCTTGGTCACGCCGATGCCGCGCACCATTACCTTGCGCGAGAGCTCGCCTGACTTGATCACACGGGCATCGATCGCCAACGTCGAGACCACGCCCGCCTGCTTCAGGACCATCAGGTCGACCTCGTCGGCGCCAAGCTTCTGCAGCTCGTCCAGGCGCACGACCTCCACGTACCTACGCGACAGTGAGGTAAAGCCGCGCTTCGGCAGGCGTCGGTGCAGCGGCATTTGCCCGCCCTCGAATCCCACCTTGTGGAAGCCGCCGGCGCGGGCTTTCTGCCCCTTGTGACCTCGGCCCGCCGTCTTGCCCCAACCGCTGCCAATGCCGCGGCCGACGCGGTGGCGCGCGCTCTTTGAGCCGGATGCCGGTTTCAAATTGTTAAGACGCATGGTTCTCCAATCCTCTTAGCCGACCTTCACGAGGTAGGCCACCTTGGTGATCATCCCGCGCACCGCGGGCGTGTCTTCCAGCTCGCGGGTCTGGTGCACGCGCCTCAGCCCCAGGCCACGCACGGTGGCCTGGTGATCAGCCCTGGCGCCGATCGGGCTCCTGACTAGCTTCACCTGCAAAGTCTTCTTCGTCACTTCGTGTCCCTCAGCCCAGCAGCTCCTCGACCGACTTGCCGCGCTTGGCGGCAACTTCGGCCGGTGTCCGCAAATGATCGAGCGCGTTAAGCGTCGCCCGCACCAAGTTGTATGGGTTGGTCGAACCATGCGACTTGGCCACGACGTTACGAACGCCCATCACATCGAAGACCGCACGCATTGGGCCCCCGGCCTTGACGCCGGCACCCTCGGCTGCCGGCGCCAACATCACTTTGGAAGCGCCATGCTTGCCTTCGACTGGGTGATGAAGCGTGCCGTTCTTCAACGGAACGCGCTGCATTCCGCGGCGCGCCTTCTCCATTGCCTTCTGAACGGCCACCGGCACCTCGCGCGCCTTGCCCTTGCCCATACCGATGCGGCCGTCGCCGTCACCAACCACCGTGAGGGCGGCAAAGCCCAGAATCCGCCCGCCCTTGACGACCTTGGTCACACGGTTGACCGCGATCATCTTTTCTTTCAGGCCGTCGTCGCGCTCCTGGCTCTGAACGCCTTTCGGCTGCACCCTTGCCATCGTTGCCCCCTAGAACTTCAGGCCCGCTTCGCGCGCGGCCTCGGCCAGCGCCTTGACGCGGCCGTGATAGCGATAACCAGCCCGATCGAATGCCACCGATTCAATCCCGGCTGCCTTTGCCTTCTGCGCCAGTCGCGCGCCGACCACTTTCGCCGCAGCCGCATTGCCTCCCTTGCCTTTGGCACCGTCCAGTTGGCTGCGCACTTCGGGCTCGACCGTGGAGGCAGTGACCAGTACCTTGCCGCCATCGGACGAAATAACACTGGCATAGATGTTCAGGTTGCTGCGGAACACCGTCAGCCGGTTCTCACGTTCCAGACGAATGCGCGCGCGCGTCGCGCGGGCGCGGCGCAGGCGGGAAAGTTTCTTGTCGCTCATTGTTGGCTCCGCACCCTATTTCTTCTTGGTCTCTTTCAACACCACGGTTTCGTCCGCGTAGCGCACCCCTTTGCCTTTGTAGGGCTCCGGCGGCTTGTATCCGCGCACCTCGGCAGCAACTTGGCCAACTCTCTGTTTGTCAGTGCCTTTGATCAAGATCTCGGTCTGTGTCGGCGTCTCCGCTTTCACACCTGCCGGCAGTTGGTGGACGATCGGATGCGAGAAACCCAGCGAAAGGTTCAGCTTGTCGCCTTGCGCCTGCGCGCGATAGCCGACCCCGACCAGCGTCAGTTTGCGTTCGAAGCCCTTGCTCACGCCCCGCACCATTCCCGCGACAAGCGCGCGCATCGTGCCGCTCATTGCTACGGCAGCCGCGCTTTCTTCGGCGGCCGAGAAGCTGACTCGTCCGTCGGCCACGGCCACCTTGACCAGCGGCGAAACCGGCCGCGACAGCATCCCCAACGGTCCCTTTACCGTGATCTCCGAATCGCTGACCCGGGCCTCTACACCCGCAACCAGGTCGACCGGCACCTTAGCTACTCGTGACATCGATCTTCTCCCGCTCCAGCTTCACGCGACGTAGCAAAGCACTTCGCCACCAACCCCTTGGGTCCGCGCCCGGCGGTCGGTCATCACTCCGCGCGACGTCGAAACGATGGCTACGCCGAGGCCGTTCATCACCTGCGGGATTTCGTCCCGACCGCGGTAAATGCGCAGACCTGGACGGGAGACACGCTCGAGACGCTCGATCACCGGCCGGCCGGCGTAATACTTGAGACCAATGCGCAGCTGCGGCTTGCCGGCGTTTTCGTCGACCCTGAAACCGTCGACGTACCCCTCGTCGGTCAGCACCTGGGCAATAGCCGCCTTCAGCTTTGACGAGGGCATGACCACCTCGGTCTTCTCGACCCGCTGCGCGTTACGAATGCGCGTCAGCATGTCGGCGATGGGATCACTCATGCTCATTGATGCAATCTCCTCGCTTACCAGCTGGCCTTGACCAGGCCGGGAATGTCGCCGCGCAGCGCCGCCTCGCGGATCTTGTTGCGTGCCAGCCCGAACTTGCGGAACGTGCCACGCGGCCGTCCGGTCAGCGAGCAGCGATTA
>JAHEDN010000052.1 GCA_024641225.1 Burkholderiales bacterium
CTGATTTCCAGGCTGTCCTGACCCGGGAGCTGAATTCCGACCAGCACGATCCGCCCCGACAGCGCCGCGAGCGCCATCGGTTCGCCGCGCAAGACGTCCTCGTAAGCGATCCGCTGCGGCTGCCGATCGAGCGCGGGCAGTGCGCCCGGATCGAACAACTGGCTCGCGACGAGGTCGCCCTTCTGGATCGCCGGGCACGCGGGCTGCGTGCGCGTGATCTCCTCGATCGTGTGGAAGCGAAGCTCTTCCGGCACGCCGGCTCGAGTGAAAGTGAGTCGCTGACGCACGACATCAGGCGGATTCACTTTTCCGCCGCCGCTGAACGCCTCCAGCGCGAGCGATGGCAGAGGGGTCGGCTCGCCGGCATTTTCTTCAGGCCCGGCAGGCACGATCACCAGCGGCATCGAGCGCGCCACGCCGAGTCGCTCGCCGGCGCAGGCGATGCCCCAGTGCACGAGCAACGCAGCCAGTCGCGGCGCGATGCGTGGCCGTCCCTTGGCCAACTCCTGCACGCCGACCACCACCGTCACGCGGTCCTTGACTGCTGCGAGTGCGCTGGCAAGGGCGGCGTCGGCAGCGTCGGGGCCGTCGGTGGCGAAGGTGACGTCGAAGGCGACGGTGCGGGCCTTGGCGTCTGCGGCGCGGAGAATGAACTGCGCGTGCTCGGCGCGCCAGTCCGGACCGAACGGGCGGCCGATCGCGGCGACCGTCTTCTCGTCGACGGCGGCCAGGACCACGGTGTCGCTCCAGGGCGCCTCCGCGCCGGGCAGCGCCGAGCTGAGCAGCATGGTTGCGGTCGCGGTGCGCGTATCGAGTCCGAGCAGATCGAAGACGGATACCCACCCCCCCAGGAACACGACCATGCCGACGGCCACTGCGGCAATTCGCGCGCGCTGGCGCCGCTGCATTTCGTCGGCAACGCTCGCGAAGCGCCTGCCTTGCACCGCCTCGGCCAGCGTGTTCAGGCTCTCGTTCAGCGCGCGGGGGTCGATGCGCAGCATGTTGAGCGAGCGCAGCGCCTGCAGGTCCTCGGGCAGGCCGTCGACCGGCTCCTTGGCGCCTTCGACCAGCGCCACGATCACGCGCGGCTTGCCCGTGGCGGCACGCAGCGCAAGGGCACGCCGCACTTCCTCGCGCACCCAGTCGTCTCCGCGCATCCGCGCCTGCAGCATTTCCAGCCAGCGTGGGCCGACCACCACCACGACCACGTCGGCGCTGGCCAGGTGTGTGTCGATCGCGGCGACGAAGTCGTCGCCGTAGCCGATGTCCTCGATGTCCGTGAAGACGTTCTCATCGCCGAAGTACTTGGCGAGCTCGCCGTGCAGCAGCTTGGCGGCAAGCGCACTGTCGTCGCGGCGATAACTGATGAAGACTTTCACGGGGTCCGGCGCAGTTCCCGTCGAGGATACGGGTCACCGGCAGATCGGCCCATCCCCAACAGGCGAGTCGGCCGCAGCTTCGAGGTCGGTGCCGGCGCGAGGCTTGACTGCATTGCGTGTCCCCTGTTACCGGGGATTCGTCCGTCATCGACGTCCCAACGACGGATGGCTGTGGCAGTCTTTGCGGTTCGTACGGAAGGAGGTCCTATGCCCATGCCTGCCTTCGAAGCCGCATTGCCTTTCGTCCTGCGCTGGGAAGGAGGATTCGTCGACCACCCGAAGGATCCGGGCGGACGCACCAACAAGGGTGTGACGCAGCGCGTGTACGACACATGGCGCCGCCGCCAGGGGCTGCGTCAGCGTGACGTGAAGCTGATCGAGGAAGAGGAGGTGCAGCGGATCTACGAATCGGGGTACTGGATCCCGCCGCGCTGCGACCTGCTGGCACGCCAGCTCGACCTGGTGCAGTTCGATACCGCCGTGAACATGGGACCGGGGCGCGCAGTGCGCCTGCTGCAGGGCGCAGTTGGCGCCGACGCCGACGGCGACTTCGGGCCGGCGACCGAGCGCGCGGTCGCCGCCTGTGAACCGGGCGAGGCGATCGTCCGCTACTGCGATGCCCGCGAGGCGTACTACCGCAGGCTGGTGCGCAACCGGCCGGAGCTCGGCGTGTTCCTCAAGGGCTGGCTGAACCGGCTCAACTCGCTGCGCCGCGAAGTCGGCCTGCCCGGCTTCGAGTCTGCAGCCGACTTCGATCTCGGCGACGCCGCATATATCGCGCGTATTCCGGATGTCGGCGAGGACGCCGCCTACGATTTCTGATCCGACCGGCAGGAGAAACGGAATGGCTCACGTCACGTTCATCCACGGCATCGCCAACAAGCCTCCCGCGCCGGACCTGCTGCGTATCTGGCGCGAGGCGCTCGCCAACTCCGCCGATCCGTTGCCGCTCGGCGACCTCGGCGTCACCACCTCGCTCGTCTACTGGGCGGACCTGCTGTACGAGAAGCCGGACGATGACATCTCGGCGCACGAGGGTGTGCTGGAGAACACCGCGCAGGCCGTCGACGGCGGCGGCGGAGCCGAGCCGCCGATTCCGCGAACGGAGAAGGAGAAGGCCTTCCTCGACGCCCTGCGCAGGCACATGACCGGCCTGTCCGATGCCGAGATCGCCGCCGAACCGCCGGCCGTGCCGGCGAATCCGCAAGGTGCGCTCGAGCGCGTGCCGCTGCCGTGGTTCCTGAAGAAGCCGGTCATGAACGCGCTGCTGCGCGACGTACATCACTACCTGTTCGACGTCGAGTTTGCACCGCCGGGCCGCCCGCCGGTGCGTATTCAGCAGACGATCCGCCGGCGCTTCCTCGAAACGCTGGGTGCGTCAGGGATCACCGCGCCGCACGTGGTGGTCTCGCACAGCATGGGCACCGTGATCGCGTACGACTGCCTGAAGCGCGTGGGCGGGTGCCCGCGTGTGGACGGTCTCATAACGCTCGGCAGCCCGCTGGGGCTCGACGAGATCCAGGACCAGTTGCAGCCCGAGTGGAGCCGGGACGACGGCTATCCGCACGAGCGGGTCGCCGGTGGCTGGGCCAACATATTCGACCGGCTCGACCCCGTATGCGGCTTCGATCCGGTGTTTGCCAACGACTTCCGCAAGTCGGGAACGCCCGCGGTCGACGACATCGCCGTGCAGAACGACGGCGCATGGCGGCACTCGATCACCAAGTACCTGCGCCAGCGCGACGTCTGCCGTGCGCTGCGCGGTCTGCTGCATCTGTAGCTTGGGGCGGGATGGGCGAAGTGCAGACCATTGACGAGCTGCGCGCGCGGGCGTGCAGGGCGTTGTCGAAGTTGCGTCGCGCCTGCGGGGACGACGACGTTCGAGAAGCGCGGTCGCTGGTCGAGGCACTGCGCAACCAGCGTGACTACGAACTGATGGGAGAACTCGCCGAGGCGCTGAGCCGCTGTGATCCGAAGGACAGCAGGAACCGGCGGCTTTATGCGCAGTACCTGATCGACACCGGCAAGGTCACCGCGGCGATCGATGTGCTGCAGCCATTGGCGCGGCGGACGCCCAAGGATCACTCCGAGTTCGCCGAGGTCGCGGGCCTGCTCGGCCGCTCGTACAAGCAGATCTTCATCGACGCCGGCGACAAGACCAGCGGGGCTGCGCGCGAGGCGCTCAGGAAAGCGATTGAAGCCTACCGCGGTCCATACGAGCGCGATCCACGAAGGGCGTGGCATGGCGTCAACCTAGTGGCGCTGCTCACGCGGGCGCGCTCGCTCGGCATGCGGGTGGCGCCCGGTCTCGATCCGCGGGCGGTCGCGGGACAGGTGGTGGCGATGCTGGAGAGCACGCCTGTGCAGGAGCGCGACGAGTGGTACCCGGCGATGCTCGCGGAGGCGTCGCTGGGTCTCGACGACTGGGACGTGATCGACCGTCACGTCGAGCAGTACGTCGCGTCGCGCAGCGTGGAGGCGTTCCAGATCGCCGGAACGCTGCGCCAGTTCACCGAGGTATGGGACCTGGAGAACCGCGACGAGCGGGGCCGCGCCCTGGTCGACATGCTGCGCGCGAAACTGCTGCGCCTGCAGGGCACCGAGGTCCGGCTCGCACCGGACGAACTGGAGCGGGTGCGCGGCCAGCCGAAGCCGTACGAAGGACGGTTGGAGGCGATCCTCGGCACCTACGGCGCACAGACCTACCAGTGGTGGAAGACCGGCATCGAGCGCGCGGCTTCGGTCGCGGCGATCCGCCAGAAGATGGGCAACCGTATGGGAACCGGATTTCTAGTGCGTGCCGGCGACCTTGGCCGCGAGCCTGCCGACGAACTGCTCGTCCTGACCAACTTTCACGTGGTCAACGAGCACGGCGCCAACCAGGCTCTGCCGCCGGCGGAGGCGGAGGTTGTCTTCGAGGCAGCCGATCCCGGCAAGGCGTACGGAGTCGCGGGCATCGTCTGGAGTTCGCCGGTCGACCACCACGACTCTGCCCTGCTGCGGCTCGACACATCGGTGACCGGCATCGCGCCGCTGCCTATCGCCGCGGCGCTTCCGGTGCTCGACGAGACGGCGCGCGTCTACATCATCGGGCATCCCGGCGGCCGCGATCTCGCGTTCTCGTTCCAGGACAACGAACTGCTCGACCACGAGGGCTCGCCTGCGGGGCAACCGCAGATCCCGGGGGTGTGCCGCCTGCACTACCGCGCCCCGACCGAGGGCGGCAGCTCCGGCAGCCCGGTGTTCAATTCAAGGTTGTGGCAGGTGATCGCGCTGCATCACATGGGCGGCAGGATGGGTGTGCCCAGGCTGAACGGCAAGGCCGGCAGCTACGGTGCCAACGAGGGCATCTCGATGCAGTCGATCATCGCGGCGATGAAGCAATAGTGCAGGTGTGCGACCGCGCGCCTGGGCGCGCACATGGCGCGACCGGTGCCGAGGCGGTTGATCACGCTGCGGCCAGATGTCCGACCAGCGCGCGCATTTCGCCGGCGGTGGGTCCGCTGACCTCGAAGAATCGCGCTGCTGGCGCCGCTGCACTGCGATTCGGCGAATTCTCGGCCAGGCCCGACCAGAGGCGTTCGAGCGTCGATTCGAGGAATGGCCGATCGGTGGTCGAGTCGATGACGAAGACTACGCGTCGGATGTCGATGGCATCGAGCAGCCGGCCGAGTTCGAAGATGCAGCCTTGGTTTGCCGCACTGAAGCTGCGCAGGTCCATCAGCACAGCGTCGCTGTCTACGATCAAGCGCTGCATGGTCATCTGCCAGGTGTCGGCGCGGCAGAAGAACTCGGCGACGCGGAACCGCCCGTCGGGGTCCGGGCGGCGGTCAATCGCGGCGATGCGCATGGCGAGGTCCGCTGAGCCGGCGACGAACCTGCGCCTGAGTTGGCCCGCCAGGAACCCGAGGAACTCGTCCGGCTCGACCGCCGAGGTGACGAGGTCCGGGCCGGCGATCATCGCGATGTCCCCGCCGCGCAGCCAACGTCGGCGTAGGGCATCGAACAGCGGCTCGCTGCGCGCACCGAGCGCAAAGACGCGGAGCAGCAGGAGGCGGCGCGGCACGCTGGCCTTCGGCAGCCAGCGGTAGCCTGCAATGGCGGCGACCTTGTAGGCCATGAAGGCAACGAAGCCGCTCGCAATCCAGGTCCAGTGCTCGAACACGAGGCCGATCGAGTGGGTGACGCCAAAGAGAAGCACCATTGCGTCGAGGGTGATCGTCTCGTCGGACAATCGCCTTGCCGCGTATCTCGCGCCGAGCCACTTTAAGACGATCCACGCGCCGATCGCGAAGATCACGAAACCCGCCGCCATCATCCCCCAGAACACGGCGAGTCCGCCCAGTCCGAGTGTCGAGCCGATTTCGACTGCCGCCCGGAGGCTGGCATCGCCCGAACCGACGAGCGCCACCGCGAGTTGCGAACCCAAAACGGCGATGACGGCAAAGGCAAGCACGATCGGGCCGACCGCGCGGATGCGACGTGCGAGGAAGGTGTAGAGCAGCACAGTGGGCGGCGCGTTGGTCACCAGCCAATGCTGTGCGAGCTGCATCATTGTCAGCTCGGGGCTGCCCACCAGGGCCACCCCTGCGATCGCCGCGTACACCGCGAAGTAGGCCAGTGCAACGAGCAGGCGGGTCCGGCGGTCCGTGGCGGCGACCAGGCTGACGGCGATCGCGGCGGGCCAGAAGTAGGTCCAGCAGATCAGCGCGACCTTCACGGGTCCAATCTCCGGATCGCGCGTGGCGAGCAGCCACGCCGTCGTCATGACCGCAGCAAAGACGGCGATCGCTGCGGCGTAGACCCCGGCGGCACGCGATGCGCTTGCACCGGGCAGGGCGGTCGACAAGGCGGTTGCCGGACCGAGCAGTCTGAACGCGAGCGGCCGGGCCGGCGGCGCAATTTCCGTCGCGGCAGGAGGCGGTGTCTTGGGCGTTGCCTCGGCCGACTCGTTCATTCCGCCCAGCACCGCGCGGCGGTAAACCTTCAGCAGCAGAAGCGACACCGGAAAGGCGAGCGCCGCCGCGGCGAGCACCACGAAAGGCAGCGCGCCGGTCAGCGCGAGCGTGATGGGATCCGCAGTTTCGTGCACGGTTTGTACGCCTTGGATCACGGGCCGGCAGCGACATCGATGGGTGGCCGAAAGCGACGATACTCATCGGTTCGACAGGGGACGCCGCGCGCCGACCGCGGTGGTCCTGGAGCCATCTTCGATTTCAAAGGGGGACGCGTATGCTGATTTTCTTCTTCGAGGCTCGTGGCAGTGGCAGCAGATTCAGCGCTGTTCGACGCCTGCGTGCCGTGGTCTTCGCCGTGCTGTGGCTGGCGGCTGCCGGCGCAAGCCCTGCGGCGACAGTGACGGCATGTCGGCCCCCGCAGCAGATCGTCGAAGCGACCCCGGAGCGCGTGCGCAGCTTCTTCGCCAGTGACGGACGGCGGGTCGTGACCTTCCTCGGCTACTCGGGGGCCGGGTACGAGGACCGCGCCGCCATGCTCGCCCATGCCGAACGCATTCTGGACCAGCTCGATCCAGGCCGAACGCTCATCAACATCGGCGCGACCGCGGACGGGGTCGGGGCGATCTACGAAATCGCAAAGCGGCGCGGGTTCACCACCACGGGTATCGTTTCGATGGAGGCCAGGCGTGCTGCGGTTGCATTGTCGTCCTGCGTCGACACCGTGTTCTTCGTCGATGATGCAACCTGGGGCGGTTTCCTGCCCGGCACCCGAACGCTTTCGCCGACATCGGATGCAATGGTCGGAGTGAGCAAATGGCTCATTGCGATCGGTGGCGGAGAGGTCGCGCGCGACGAGTTCCTTCGCGCGAAGCAGCTGGGCCGCCGGGTGACCTTCATTCCTGCCGACATGAATCACCGGTTGGCGGTGATAAAGGCCGCGCATCGTGGGGCTGCGATGCCGGCGGACTTTCGCGGGGCGCTCGATGAGGCCCTGAGACAGGCGCGCGGCGTCGCAGCGGCGCGTTGAACGCGTTGCTAGAGCGTCCTCGCATCGATCCACGTTACCCGCCCCGTCCTGCGCTTGACTTCGTTGTACATGTGCGCCGTGCCGCCGCGCCCATCGCCGCCGCCGCCGTCCCACAGGCAGAAGAAGCGCACCTTGTCCACGCCCAGGGCAAGCGCGGTGTACAGCAGCCACAGATTGCAACGCTCGTAGGGATTGACGTCCCTGGGCAGCGGTCCGAGTTCAGCCGGCATGATGCGCGGCGCATCGACGAGTTTCGCCTTGAGCGCGAAGTAGCGCTCGCGCCAGCGCTCGCCATTTTGCGACGCCAGCACCGATTGCTCGATGAACTGCGGCTCGGCGAAGGGCAGCAGCAGTCGGCATCGGACGCCGCGGGCCATGCAGGCTTCGAGGAATAGAAGATCGCTGCCCGCGGCGGCCTGGCACAGCGCGAGGTCGCCTATGCCCGCGCCTGCCGCGTCGAGCGCCTGCGCCAGGCGCTCGGCGGCAGCGCCTTCCATTGCGGAAGGAAAGCGCGGCGGCGTACGCCCAGGCGCATCCATCATGTGGCCGCTGGAAAGGAACACCTGGCGTGGCACGAACGGCGGTGCGGCGCGCTTGACCTCGGCATCGACAATCGCCAGCGCGGCAGCGGTTTCCTCCGGACGGAATTCGAGGTCGCGCAGCAATTCCAGTGTCTGGCGCGTCGAGTCGAGCGCGAACCAGTCGCGGTTCGCCGTCGCCACCGCCGCGCGGTACTCCCGAATTACGGCTTCCCTGGGATTCACCAGCAGGCACAGTTCGGCATAACTGGCGCGCGCCCAGTAATCCGTGCGAACGCGCTCCTGCGCGGTCAGGCTCGCCCACAGCACGCCGCCGACCAGGTTGTCGATCACCGTCCTGTCCGTCCGGCCACCGAGGTGCTCCAGCAACAGGTGCAGCGTCAGCGAGTTGATGCCGGAGTAGAAGTGCGAAGGATCGGCGATGAACGCCCGGTGGTAGGGCTCGATCGCCTCCTGCAAACTGGCCTCCTCGGCAGCGGCAGCCTCGCGCATCTGCGCCGGCGCGACGCCCGGCTGCCGCCAGCGCGCGATCCAGTCGTCCCTGGCCACGCGTCCGGCAAGGGACCATGCCTCGGCATCGCTCGGGTAGTCCTCTGTCAGCCGGCGCGTCCATTCACGCGCTTCCTCGAAGCGACCGAGACGACCGAGGCACACGGCCTTTTTATCCCGGCTCGGCTTGTCGTCGGGGTCGAGCGCCAGCGCGGCTTCAAGCTGCTCCAGCGCGAAGTCGAATTGCCTCAGTTTGATCAGGCAGTTGCCGGCGGCACGCCGCGCCTCGAGCCGCAGCGCGCGCGTGGGCGTCTCGTCGGCCAGCACCAGGATGTCGCCCGGGCGGTTCTTCTGCCGCGCCACTTCCAGCCGGCTCGCCCACGCTTCGTACGCGTCGCTGAACTCGTTGCGCTCCGCCAGCAGCAGGTCGCGCCACTGCGGCTCGCGCAGGTGATCGAGCAGCACGTACACCGGGCTCACCTTGCGTGCGGCGGAGGTGTCGAGCGTTTCGCGCGCCATCGCCGCCAGCCTTGCGCGGTCCTGCGCCAGCGTCGCCGCGTCGGGCGCGCCGTCCTTGAGCTGGTAGCGCAGCTTCCGGTCGGTGTAGATGTCGAAGGGCTGGTTGGGCCGAGGCCCCTGCACCAGCACCACGCCGCGCGCGCGCAGCGCGTGGCGGACGCCGAGCTCGTACCAGACGTTGGGGTTGTCCAGCGTGAGGTCGGCCACCACCAGGTCGGCGACCAGCAGTTCCTGGAACATGTCGGTGCGGATGTCGCCGGCGCGCGGCTCCTGGTCGGCGCGGAAGACCTCGCAGCCGGCATCCTCGAGCGCTGGCCGGATCAACTCCGCGTAGACGCGGTCGAAGTCGACCAGCGCCTCGTCGTGCCCGGGCTTGATACCGAAGGGCATGGCGATGAAGGCGTGGGGTTTCAACGTGGCTCCCGGGCGTTTGCGGCGGCCTGGCCGCGCTGTGCGGCAAGGGCTCCTTCGCCACCGGCAACGCTCGACGAAACGAGGAGCCGTGTCAATGGGAGGTCATCGCGCAGTTGCATCCGATGAGAAGGCAGACCCTTTCGCATCGTGGCGCCGAGATGTCCTCGTCCGGTCGGCCGCAGCGAGCTGGCGGCGCAGCGGTCTCCGCCTTGGCGGCGACGAGTTGACGTAGTCGCCGCCAGCCGTCGACACGGCAAGTACGGCGTATCCGGTTGACGGCGAAGCTCGGTCGTGCAGTCGCCACGGATTCGGCGCTGACAGGAATCCGCGACCCGCCGAGGCGTGAATAGGCGCGAGGCCATCGATTGAACCACTTGCCTGCGGCTGCATCGCGAGTAGCTTCTCGGATGCAGTGCAGGCGACTGGAGGATTCGACGATGGGCAGACCGAGCAAGACATCCGGCAAGAAGGCGATCGCCGTCAAGATCCGCACCGGCTTCACCACCGTCACCTTCGACGCGCGGCCCGATCGACTCGACTTTCGCGACAAGGTGTACGAGGCGCCGCTGCGCTCGCTCGCGCCGCACTTCCCGGACGACGCGACGATCTCGCGCTTCATGCCCGCCTACGTGAAGGCCGGCCTGATCCTGGATCAGGGGCGCGATGGCGCCTGCACCGGCTTCGGGCTGGCCTGCGTGATCAACTACCTGACGTTCGTGCGCAGCTTCCGCGGCGAGAGCCTCGGCGCGTTCCGGCCGGTGAGCCCGCGCATGCTGTACGAGCTCGCCCGCCGCTACGACGAGTGGCGAGGCGAGGACTACGAGGGTTCGAGTTGTCGCGGTGCGCTCAAGGGCTGGCACAAGCACGGCGTCTGTGCCGAAGCGCTTTGGACGTACCGTGACAAGGCCGGACGGGTACGGCTGCTGATTCCGGACAAGGCCTGGGCGGCCGATGCGGTGACGCGGCCGCTGGGCATCTACTACCGGGTAGACAAGCGTTCCGTCGTCGAGCTGCAGGCAGCGATCCAGCAGATCGGTGCGGTCTACGTGTCGGCCCGTGTGCACGACGGCTGGGACCGCGTGCCCGAGGTACAGGCGCCGAAGTCGCACGCCGACGTGCCGGTGATCGGA
>JAHEDN010000419.1 GCA_024641225.1 Burkholderiales bacterium
CATCGTCGTGCATTCGGTGACCAAGTATCTCGGCGGCCATGGCACCACGCTCGGCGGTGCGATCGTCGAAAGTGGGAAGTTCGACTGGGGCAACGGCAGGTTCCCCGACATGGTGCTGCCCTCGAAGGGGTATCACGGCGTCAAGTTCTGGGAGACCTTCGGCGACTTCGCCTACACGATGAAGGCAAGAATGGAAGTACTGCGCATCAACGGCGCAGCACTGTCGCCGCTTTCGGCTTTCCTGCTGTTGCAGGGCGTAGAGACGCTGCACCTGCGCATGGAGCGGCACTGTGCCAACGCGCGGCGCGTGGCCGAGTACCTGTCTGCTCATCCGCAGGTGGCCTGGGTCAACTGGCCGGGACTGCCGTCGAGCCCGTACTACACGCTGGCCAGCAAGTACCTAAGAGCGGTTGACGGGGAGCCTGGCGCCGCCGGCGTCATGACCTTCGGCATCAAGGGCGGCGGAAGCGCCGGCGAGAAGTTCATCGACGGCGTGCAGTTCCTTTCGCACCTGGCGAATATCGGCGACGCAAAGTCGCTGGTGATCCACCCGGCTTCGACCACGCACCGGCAGCTTTCCGAGGAAGACCAGCTGAAGGCGGGCGTGTCGCCCGACATGATCCGGCTGTCGGTCGGAGTCGAGTCGATCGACGACATCCTCTGGGATCTCGATCAGGCGCTGCGCAGGGCGACGGACTGATCGGCGCGATCGGACGCGCGACCCATCCAGCGTGTCACGCAGGCCCGCGCCAGCGCCCGATTCGAGTCGACGCAACGCGCCCGTATCGGCGAGCCGATTGCATCGAGCGCGATCGGTGTTTCGGTGCAGGCCAGAATGACGGCGACAGCGCCGCGATCGAGCAGAGCCTGCACTGCAGGCGCAAGCAGCACGCCGGCCGGTTCGGCCTTGCCCTCCTTCACCGCCCGGATCGATGGCAGGATCGCCCCGGCCAGTTCGTCTTCGCTGGGTAACGTGACCGCAAAGCCGCGCATCTGCAATTGCCGCCCGAACATCCCGGCAGCGAGCGTGGCGCGGGTGGCAACGAGCCCGATCGCGCTCCCCGGCGCGGCGATCTCCGCCACTGCATCGCAACTCGCCTCGACGATGCTGACAAACGGCACCGGACAGTCGCGGGCGAGATCCTCGTACCAGTAGTGGGCGGTGTTGCAGGGCATCGCCAGCAACGTGGCACCGGCGGCAATCAGCTTGTCGCGGATCGCAAGCAGCGCGGGCAACGGCGACGGGCCGTTCTCGAGGATCGCCGCCGGCCGGCCCGGCACGCGCGGGTCGGAGACGATCAGCGTCGGGATGTGGTCCTCGTCGCGTGTCGCCGGCGTTTCCTCGATCAGCTTGGCGAAGAAATCCGCCGTCGCCGCCGGTCCCATCCCACCGATCACGCCGAGCATCGCCGCGCGCTCCGCTCACCTATGCCGCAGGCATTGCGTGCAGGTAGCCGTACAGGCCGACCGCGCCACCGGTATGCAGGAACACGACGTTCTGGCCCTTGCGCCATCGACCTTGGCGGATCAGGTCGATCAGGCCGGCCATTCCCTTTCCCGAGTACACGGGGTCGAGCAGGATGCCTTCGCTGCGCGCGAGCAGCGTGACCGCCTCGATCATGCCTGGCGTCGGCACGCCGTAGCCGGCGCCGACGTAGTCACAGTTGGCGTCCACTGCGTCGCGCCTTATCGCGCCGGGGACACCGAGCAGGTCCGCCGTCTGCTCGGCGAGCCGGAATACCTTGTCTTCCTGCGGAGCCTTCGGCGCGCGCACGCCGATGCCCAGCACCGGGATCCCGGCGCGTGCGCCTTCGAGGCCGGCCACCAGCCCTGCCTGCGTACCTGCGCTGCCGGTGGCGGTCACTAGCGTGTCGATATCGAGCTCTCGGTCGTTGGCCTGGTCGACGAGTTCGAGCGCGCAGGTCACGTAGCCAAGCGCGCCGATCGCGTTCGAACCACCGCCCGGAATGACGTAGGGTTTCCGTCCTTCGCTGCGCAGCCGCTCGGCCAGTCGTGCCATCGCTGCGTCCATGTCCGTGCCACCCGCCGCGTCGGAAAGCCGCGCGCCGAACAGCTGGTCGAGAAACACGTTGCCGGAGCGACGGTAGTCATCATGCCGGTAACCCGTCCGGTCTTCGAGAATCAGATGGCACTGCAGGCCGAGCCTGGCAGCGATCGCCGCCGTCTGCCGCGCATGATTCGACTGTGTAGCGCCCTGCGTGATCACCGTGTCCGCGCCGTGTTCCAGTGCATCGGCCATCAGGAATTCGAGCTTGCGCGTTTTATTGCCACCGGTCGCAAGACCCGTGCAGTCGTCGCGCTTGATCCACAGGTTCGGGCCGCCCAGCAGCTGCGTCAGCCGCTGCATCGGTTCCAGCGGCGTCGGTGCGTGGGCAATGCGGATGCGGGCAAAGCGGGCGAGTTTCATCGTCGGTCAGGCCTCCTCGTCATCCTCCAGCCCACGTACGCCGCGCCGGGAATGCGGCATCGCGCCTGTCGTCGGCAACCTGATTATGCGTTGGACAGCCCGCGTGCCATGCCACATTGAATTGGCGCAGTGGGCGCCGCCGGCGTGGCCGCCGTTCGCAAGTGCAGCGCGTCAGCGCTTGCTGCCACCGAGCAGTGCAGCGAGCTTTGCCGGTTTCTTGCCCGCTGCGACTGGCACGGCGGCCTCATCATCGGCCGGCGCGGTCTCGCTTTCATTGCCGGTCGGCTCGTACGGCTTGCTGAAGAAGTCGTCGGCCGGCGCCTGACGTCGTGGCGCCGCCGGCTTCGGGCGCTCGCTGCGGACCTCGCGGTCGCGCTCACGACCCCGCTCATGGCGCTCGCCGCGCTGCGCGCGACGCACCTCGATCGGCATGACCTCGATGGTGCGCTTGATCAGCCGTTCGATACCGGCCACGGCG
>JAHEDN010000053.1 GCA_024641225.1 Burkholderiales bacterium
TCGGCTGGCGGCGGAACTGCGTGTAGTAGCTCAGCACCTCCTCGATCTGGATGCGCGGCACGCCGATGTACTCGACCAGCCAGTCGATGTCCTGGTCGGCGACGAAGCCGCGCTCCTCCTGTATGCGGCGCAGGCACGGCAGCGTCAGCGACGACTCGAATCCGGCCGGGAAGCGCTTCTTCAGCGTCTCGAACTCGGGCTGCAGGTGAAAAATCGGGGTCAGACTCCGATTTCCGCCGTCGCCACGCGGGGCGGAGTCAGTCGCTTCCCGGAAATTGGAGTCTGACCCCGATTTTTCTTTCACCGGTCGCACTCCCCGCCGATCATGTTGATCGAGCCGAAGGTCGGCACGATGTCGGCGAGCTGGTAGCCGTCGAGCATCTTGTGAACGCCGCCCATGTGCACGAAGCTCGGCGCCCGGCAGTGCACCTTGTACGGCGTGCCGCCGCCGGTGCTGACCAGATAAAAGCCCAGTTCGCCATTGGCGCCCTCGTGCGCGACGTAGACGTCGCCGGCCGGCACCTGCGGGCCTTCCATGATCAGCTTGAAGTGGTTGATCAGCGACTCGATCTCGCCGTAGACGAGCGGTTTCGGCGGCAGCACGCAGCGGCGGTCGTCGACGTTGATCGGGCCCGCGGGCAGCATGTCCGCCAGTTGCCGGATCATGTGGATCGACTCGTCGACCTCGCGCATCCGCACGTAGTAGCGATCGTAGTTGTCGCCCTTGATGCCGGTCGGCACCTCGAAGTCGAGTTCGGCATAGGCCAGGTACGGCGTGTCCTTGCGCAGGTCGCGCGGCACGCCGGTCGAGCGCAGGATCGGCCCCGTGTAGCCCCAGTTGACCGCCTCCGCGGCCGAGATGCATCCGACGTCGCGCATGCGGTCGATGAAGATGCGGTTGCGGTCGACCAGTCCGTGCACGCGGCCGAGGAAGTCGTCGGACTGCGCCAGGATTTCCTCCAGCCGCTTCAGCCAGCCGTCCGGCAGATCCCGCGCCAGGCCGCCAATGCGCCCGTAGCTGTAGGTCACGCGCGCGCCGGTCAGATCCGCCAGGTGCTCGTAGATGTAGTCGCGGATCGTGACCATGTACAGGAACGCGGTCATCGCGCCGAGCTCCATCAGCGCTGCCGCAATGCAGGTCATGTGGTCGGCGACGCGCGAGTATTCGGACAGCAGCGTGCGCAGGTACTTCGCGCGCGGCGTGATCTCGACGCCCATCAACGTCTCGACGGCGTCGCAATACGCGAAGTCGTTGATCAGCGCCGAGCAGTAGTTGAGCCGGTCGACGTACGGGATCAGGTTGTGCCAGGTATGCGCCTCGCACTCCTTTTCGAAGCCGCGGTGCAGGTAGCCGCAGTGCACGTCCGTGCGCAGCACGCGCTCGCCGTCGAGTTCCGCGATGATCTGGATCGTTCCGTGCGTGGCCGGGTGCGACGGGCCGATGTTGACGATCGTCGTGTCGTCGCGCTCGGTCTTGGTGAACGCCGGGCGGACGGGGTTGGGAATCTTGATGTCCACGGTCGCTCTACTCCCCGCCCGGCATCTCGAAGCCTTCGCGGTACGGCACCAGCGGCTGCTCGAGTTCCTTCGGATAGTCCTTGCGCAGCGGATGGCCCTTGAAGCCCTCGTACAGCAGGATCGGCCGCAGGTCGGCGTTGCCGCGGAAGACGATGCCGTACATCTCGTGGCACTCGCGTTCCATGAAGTGCGCCGAGCCGTACAGTCCGGTCAGCGAATCGACGACCGGTTCCGCCTCCGAGACACGCGCCTTCAGCCGCACGCGCAGTTTGTGCGCCGTCGAGTAGAGGTGCCACACCACCTCGAAACGCGGCTCCTGGCCGAGCCAGTCGACTGCCGTCACGTCCGAGAACATGTCGAAGCGGAACTGTTCCTTGAGCGGCCCTGCCGCGTCGAGCACCGCGCCCGGCGCGATCTGCAGCACCAGCACGCCGTGCGCTTCCGAGGTGTCACTCACCTTGGACGCCAGCGCCTCGCGGATGCGTTCGAAGATCGGGTTCACGCTCTAGAACCTGTCGTTGACGATGAGGTGCTGCTGGTTGGCGATCTTGTCCTGCAGCTTCATGATCCCGTCGATCACCATCTCCGGCCGCGGCGGGCAGCCGGGAATGTAGACGTCGACCGGCACGATGCGGTCGATGCCCTGCACCGCCGCGTAGTTGTTGTAGAAGCCGCCGCTGGTCGCACACACCCCGAACGCGATGACCCATTTGGGCTCGCACATCTGCTCCCACACCTTGAGCAGGATCGGCGCCTGCTTGTGGGTCACCGTACCGACCACCATCAGCAGGTCCGACTGGCGCGGCGTGAAACGGGGCAGCGCGGCACCGAAGCGGTCGGTGTCGTACGGCGTGGAGCTGACCGCCATGAACTCCATCGCGCAGCACGCGGTGACGAACGGGTAGGGGAACAGCGAGAACTTGCGCGCCCAGCCGATCAGTTCGTCCTTGCGCGTCGACAGGTACTCGAAGGCGGCCGACTTCTGTCCCTCGGCCCGGATCGGAATCGTGGGGTTGCTCATGATCAGTCCGTCACGGCCTCGAGCAGCCGCGCCCGGTACACGTACAGCAGCACCAGGACCAGCAGGAACATGAAGATCGAGAAGGTGGCGACCATGAAGCCGTCGAGCGGCTGCGCGCCAAGCGCCCACAGGATCAGGAACACCGTCTCCAGGTCGAACAGGATGAACACGATCGCCACCGCGTAGTACTTCACCGGCACGGTGTGCATGCCGCGCGTGTCGAGCAGCGTCGCGCCGCACTCGAACGGCTCCTCCTTCAGCGCCGTCATCGCCGGCTTCGGGCCGAGCAGCTTGTTCGCCAGCAGCATCACGCCGACGAAACCGAGTATCGCGACCAGGTAAAGCAGAAACACGACATACGGGTTCATCGTCGGCAGTTCTCGTCGGCGGCTGTGGGTCGGGTTTCGGCGGGCGCAGCGCGGCAGGCCGCTGCGCTCTTTGGCGCGTGCGTTACGCGGTCCCCTCGCGTGGCAGCAGCATGTTCTCGGTGTCTCTTTCGCCGGGCAGTGTTACGGAATCCGTGCCAGCCCATTTTTTCAACTTCGCTACCGTAGGCGGACTGCGGCGGCGTTTCTTGATGACCGTCAACGGAATGCAGCTTGCGCAGGCGTGTGGCGGGCGACTCGCGGTGGCTGTGGCGGGCCTGCATCAGCGCCGGTGCGCCCGCACGCGGAGGCAAGCCCTGCGCGGCCTGGCCGTCGCGGGCCAGTGCCGGCGGCTCGAGGCCTCAGCGGGCCTCGAACCACCTGCGCCGCTTCTCCTCGCAGACGAATTCCTCGAGTTCGGGATCGAGCGCGTTGCGTGCAGAAACCATGCCGATCGGCCGGCCTTTCTCGACCACCGGCAGATGGCGACAGTGATGCTCGTGCATGACCGCCATCGCATGGCCAAATGATCGGTCGGGCCCGATGGTCACCGGTGCCGGCGTCATCACGTCGGCAAGCCGCGTCGTCTTCGGCTCCAGCCCGCGGGCGACGACGCGAAACACCGCGTCGCGCTCGCTGAAGATGCCGATCAGGTGACCGTCCTCGATGACGACGATTGCCCCGACCTGCTGTTCGGCCATCAGCTCGGCCGCCTTGCACACGGTCGTGCCCGGCGACGCGGCGATGAAGCCGTGATTCTCGATGATGCTCCTGACCGGCTGGCTGAGCATGGCCCCTCCCTGCACCCGCACTGCCTGCGGCCGTGGGAGTCGATCGTCGGGCGGCGGCGCCGACCGCAAACCTGCCGCGGCCTCTTGCAGGAATGCGTTGCCGCACTCCTGACGCAACGCTAATGGGCGCGGCGCCGGTCGTCGTTGATCGCGCTCAACACCCGGTGCGTGGCGCGACGCGCGTCGGCGCCATTGCGTCGGCCGTCACTTATTCGCCGTGCAGGCTCTTGTACTTGGCGAGCAACTGATCTTTCGACTCGGCGTTATTCGGGTCGGGAACGATGCAGTCCGCCGGGCACACGTCGATGCACTGGGGATCGTCGTGCGCGCCGACGCACTCGGTGCACTTGACCGCGTCGATGACGTAGATCGGGCTGCCGGCGGTGATCGCCTCGTTGGGGCACACCGGCACGCAGGCGTCGCAGGCGGTGCAGTCGTCGTTGATCAGAAGTGCCATCTCGATCTCCTCAATGATGGTGTTCGGCAGGCGCCGCAGGCCGTAGCCTAGACGAACTCGCTCGTGTACGACTTCAGCGCCTTCATGTAGTTGGCGCGTTCGAAGGCGTCCGGGTCAGGGCAGGACTCCTGGCTCAGCGAGCCTTTCAGCTGCGCCACCGACGCGTACTCGCGCTCGCGCATCCATGCCTCGATGCCGCGCACCAGCGCGCCGACATGCTTTGGCCCCTTGGTCAGCAGGCTGCTGGCCAGCATCACGCAGTCGGCGCCCGCCAGCAGCAGCTTCAGAACGTCGTCGGGCGTGTGCGCGCCGCCGGTGGCGGCCAGGCTGACGTCGACGCGCCCGCGCAGGATCGCGATCCAGCGCAGGGCCAGCCGCAGCTCGTCGGACGTCGACAGCACCAGGCGTGGCGCCACCTCGAGCTCCTCGAGCGCGATGTCCGGCTGCAGGAAGCGGTTGAACAGCACGAGGCCGCGCGCACCGGCCTTCGCCAGCCGTGCTGCCATGTTGGCCATCGCGCTGAAGTACGGTGCGACCTTCACGGCGACCGGGATGCTGACCTGCCGCGTCACCGACTCGACCAGCTCGACGTATCGCGCTTCGACCTCGGCGCTGGTGTCGTCGATGCTGGCGGCGAGGAAATATACGTTCAGTTCAAGCGCGTCGGCGCCGGCCTCCTGGAACTTGCGCGCGATGCCGGTCCAGCCGCCCGGCGTGTAGCCGTTCAGGCTGGCGATCACCGGCACGCGCAACGCCTTCTTGGCGTCCGCGATCAGCTGCAGGTACTTGTCCGGCCCGGTGCTGTACTGCATCTCGGGGAAGAAGCCCTGCGCCTCCGGCGACAGCTCAGCGCCGTACATCATCAGGTTGTGCGCGGACATCTCGTCGTGCTCGATCTGCTCCTCGAACAGCGACGGCAGCACAACGGCGGCAATGCCGGCATCCTGCAGCCGCTTCAGGCTGTCGATCGATCCTGTGAGCGGCGAGGCCGAGGCAACGATCGGGTGGGCAAGGTCGAGGCCGAGGTAACGGGTACGAAGATCGACGCTCATTCTGCTGCCTCCTCCGATTTCGGCTCCGTGGGCTTGTCCTTGCTCTCCGCTTCGCTGTCTGCGGTCGTTGCGTGGCTGTCCTCGGTCACCACGCGGTGTACGCCCGCAATCTGCTCATAAAGCTGCCAGCGGGCGTCGGCGTCGTGCTGCGCCACCTTGGAAAGCTGCTTCGCCCGCGCCGGATCGGACTGTGCCAGCATCGCGTAGCGGCCCTCCTTCATGGTGAACTGCTCGAGCGGGATGGTGGGTTTGCGCGAATCGAGCTTCAGCGGCTGGTCGGAGCCGCCCATGCCGAGCCGCGGGTCGTAGTGGTACAGCGTCAGGTAGCCGCTCTTCACCGCGTCGCGCTGGTGGCTGAAGCCGGTGGTCATGTCGATGCCGTGCGCGATGCAGTGGCTGTAGGCGATGATCAGCGACGGCCCCGGCCACGAGGCCGCCTCCTGGAACGTTCGCACCGTCTGCACCGGGTTCGCACCCATCGCCACCTGCGCCACGTAGACGTTGCCGTAGGCCATGGCGATCATGCCAAGGTCCTTCTTTCCGATCGGCTTGCCCGCGGCGGCGAACTTGGCCACTGCGCCGCGCTGGGTGGATTTGGACGCCTGGCCGCCGGTGTTCGAATAGACCTCGGTGTCGAGCACCAGGATGTTGACGTTGCGGCCGGAGGCAAGAACGTGGTCGAGCCCGCCGTAGCCGATGTCGTAGGCCCAGCCGTCGCCGCCGACGATCCACACGCTGCGCACGACCAGGCTGTCGGCCACGGCCAGCAGCCGGCCGGCTTCAGGGAAGCGCAGCCTGGACAGAATGTCCTTGAGCTGCCTGACCCGCTCGCGCTGCGCCTTGATCTCGCCGTCGTTGTCCTGCGGTGCGTTGAGCAGCGCCTCGGCCAGTTCCTCGCCGATCTCGCCGCGCAGTTCGCGCACCAGGATCTGCGCCAGCTCGCGCTGCGCATCGAGCGCCAGGCGCATGCCCAGCCCGAACTCGGCGTTGTCCTCGAACAGGCTGTTGGCCCACGCCGGTCCCTGGCCTTCCGCGTTCGTCGAATAGGGCGTGGTCGGCAGGTTGCCGCCGTAGATCGACGAGCAGCCGGTCGCGTTGGCAATCATCAGCCGGTCACCGTACAGCTGCGAGAGCAGCTTGATGTATGGCGTCTCGCCGCAGCCGGAGCAGGCGCCGGAGTATTCGAACAGCGGCTGGCGCAGCTGCGAACCGCGCAGCCCGTCGATCGTGTCGAACGAGGGCCGCACTTCGGGCAGGCCGAGGAAGAATTCGTAGTTGGCGCGCTCGGCCTCCAGGTGCTCCAGCTTCGGCGCCATGTTGATCGCCTTGTGCTTGACCACCTGCTTGCTGCGCGACGGGCACACGTCGACGCACGCGCCGCAGCCGGTGCAGTCGTCGGGCGCCACCTGCAGGCTGTACATCATGCCGTCGAGCGGTCCGCCGTCCTTGCGCGCCCACGGCACCGCCTTGAAGGTCGACGGCGCACGCTTCATTTCCTCCGGCGAGAACACGTTCATGCGGATCGCCGCATGCGGGCACACCAGCGGACATATCGCGCACTGCGTGCAGATCGTCTCGTCCCAGATCGGGATCTCAAGTGCGATGCTGCGCTTTTCCCACTGCGTCGTGCCGGTGGGAAAGGTCCCGTCCACCGGCATCGCCGAGACCGGCAAGAGGTCGCCCTTGCCGTCCATCATCATCGCGGTCACGCGCTGCACGAAATCCGGCGCGGCGCGCGGCACGATCGGCCGCCGCGACATCAGCGAGTCGGCGTGGCCCGGGACCTGCACTTCGTTGAGCGCGGCCAGCGAGGCGTCGACTGCGGCGAAGTTGCGGTTCAGCACCGTTTCGCCGCGCCTGCCGTAGGTCTTGCGGATCGCGTCCTTGATCTTGGCAATCGCCTCCTCGCGCGGCAGGATGCCGGAGATGGCGAAGAAGCATGCCTGCGTCACCGTGTTGATGCGCCCGGCGAGCCCGGCCTGCTTGGCGACCGCCAGCGCGTCGACGACGTAGAACTTCAGTTGCCTGTCGATGATCGTCTGCTGCGCCTCGCGCGGCAGCTTGCTCCAGACCTCGGCGGGGCCGTACGGGCTGTTCAGCAGGAACGTTGCCCGCTTGCGCGCCAGCGACAGCACGTCGAGCTTTTCCATGAACTCGAACTGGTGGCAGGCGATGAAGTCGGCCTGACGGACCAGGTAGGTCGACTCGATCGGCCGCGGGCCGAAGCGCAGGTGCGACACCGTGATCGCGCCCGACTTCTTGCTGTCGTACACGAAGTAGCCCTGCGCGTGCAGCGGCGTGTTCTCGCCGATGATCTTGACCGTGTTCTTGGTCGCGCCGACCGTGCCGTCGGCACCAAGCCCGTAGAAGACGGCGCGCGTGACACCCTCGGATTCGGTATCGAACGCATCGTCCCACTTCAGCGACAGGTGCGTCACGTCGTCGACGATGCCGACGACGAAGTGCCGCTTCGGTTTCGCGGCATTGAGCTCATCGAGCGCGGCCTTGGCCATCGCCGGCGTGTACTCCTTCGACGACAGCCCGTAACGGCCGCCGATCACCCGCGGTACCGCCGCCCCTTCCGGCCACGCCTCGGCCAGCGCGGTGACCACGTCCTGATAGAGCGGCTCGCCGATCGCGCCTGGTTCCTTGGTGCGGTCCAGCGCGGCGATGGCGCGCACCGTCTTCGGCAGCACGGCGACGAACGCTTCCGCGTCGAACGGCCGATACAGGCGCACGGTGACCAGGCCGACCTTCTGCCCCTCGGCCACCAGCCGCTTCACGGCCTCGCGAGAGGCGCCGACACCCGAGCCCATCTGCACCAGCACCCGCTCCGCGTCCGGCGCGCCGGTGTAATCGAACAGCCCGTAGCGACGCCCGGTGAGCTTCTCGAAGCGGTCCATCGACTCGCGCACGATGCCCGGCACCGCCATGTAGTAGGTATTGCAGGCCTCGCGGGCCTGGAAGAAGACGTCCGGGTTCTGCGCCGAGCCGCGCAGCACCGGCGCGTCCGGATTGAGCGCGCGGGCGCGGTGCGCCTCGATCAGTTCCTCGTCGACGAGTGCACGCACGTCCTCGTCGAACAGCAGGTCGATCTTGTTGACCTCGTGGCTGGTGCGGAAGCCGTCGAAGAAGTGCAGGAACGGCACGCGCGACTTCAGCGTCGACATGAAGGCAAGCATCGCCATGTCCTGCGCTTCCTGCACGCTCGCCGACGCCAGCAGCGCGAAACCGGTGGTGCGCGCCGCCATCACGTCGCTGTGATCGCCGAAGATCGACAGCGCGTGCGTGGCCAGCGTGCGCGCGGCGATGTGGAACACCGCCGGCGTCAGCTCGCCGGCGATCTTGAACATGTTCGGCAGCTTCAGCAGCAGTCCCTGCGACGCCGTGAAGGTGCAGGTCAGCGCGCCGCCCTGCAGCGAGCCGTGCACCGCGCCGGCGGCGCCCGCCTCGCTCTGCATCTCGATCACCTGCGGCACCATGCCCCAGATGTTCTTCTGTCCCGACGCCGACCAGGCGTCGGCCAGTTCACCCATCGTCGAGGACGGCGTGATCGGGTAGATCGCAATCACCTCGCTGGTGAGATGGGCGATCCGCGCGGCGGCCTCGTTGCCGTCGAGCACGTGAGAGCGTTCAGTCATTGGTGGTCCTTGATGCGTGACCGGTGACCTGTGACCGGTGACCGGCTGATGGCAGGAACGAGCAGGAAGGCTCGGCCCGCGCTCCGCGGTTCGTGAAACGATCCGATCTCTTTCCTTTGACGAGTTTGGCCAAGGGATACCTCGGCTTCGGACAACCGGTCACTGATCACCGGTCACCGCTCACAGAATCCCCGCCTTCCCCGTCTGCCACCGGCGGTACTCGGTGGTCAGCAGCGCGACGTGTTCGCGCTCCTCGGCCGCGAGTTCCTTGTACAGCTCCCGCTCGACCGAGCCTTCGGGCGCGCGCTCGCCTTCGCGGCTGAAGAAATCGACCGCCCGCTGTTCGAAGGCAATCGCGATGCGGAACAGGTTGGCCGGATCCTCGGGCTTGCGGTCGACGCCGGAGAAGATGGCGGCGCGGTCGAGCTGGAAGTCCGCCGACGGCTTCGGCAGCTCGGCGTGATAGCGCTTCGACAGCGTGTCCATGTGCTCCTTTTCCATCTCGGCAAAACGGCCGAACAGTTCGCGCAGTTCCTCGTCCTGCGATTCCCGCGAGGCGCGCTCGTAGAACGCGTGGCCGCCGAGTTCGATCTCGAAGGCCTTGCGCACCGCCTCCATCGCCTCGTCGCCCTGGATGGCGCCGCGGTCGAGCAGTTCGAGCTTGCCTTTGCAGTGCGGGCACATGCCGTAGGGAAAGGCGAAGCCTTCGCTGACCTTGTGGCAATCGGTGCAGCGCCAGCGCAGTTCCACTCCGGCGCAGCAGACATAGGGTTCGTCGTCCTCAAGCGGACGGCGGCAGCGTGGGCAGACGTTCATGATTTCACCTCGCTCGTGACTGCGGTTTCGGTGGTGGCCGGCCCGGGCGTCGCGCCGATCCGTGTCGGCGGCACGAAGGCTTCGGCGTCGGCCTGGGTGATGGGCCACTTGGTCTTGTCGCTCGCCAGGTAGGCGCCGATCGCGCGCGCCGCACGGCGGCCCGCGCCCATCGCCAGGATGACGGTGGCGCCGCCGGTGACGATGTCGCCTCCCGCGAACACACCGGGCACGCTGGTCGCCTGCGTGTAATCGTCGGCGACGATATAACCCCACTTGTTCAGTTGCAGGCCCGGCGTCGACTTGGTGATGATCGGGTTGGCATTCGTGCCCAACGCATAGATCACCGTGTCGCATTCGAGCTCGAGGAACTCGTCGAGCGGCATCGGCTTGCGCCGTCCCTTGTCGTCGGGCTCGCCGAGCACCATTTTCTGCACCTTCATGCCGCGCACGTTGCCGTCGGGATCGACCAGGATCTCGACCGGCCCGTGCAGGAAGAAGAACTCGATGCCTTCCTCCTTGGCGTGGCGCAGTTCCTCGATGCGGGCCGGAGCCTCCGCTTCCGAGCGGCGGTAAACGCAGCGCACCGTCGGCGTGCCCAGACGCTTGGCCACCCGCAGGCAGTCCATCGCCGTGTTGCCGGCGCCGATCACCACCACGCTCTTGCCGATCGTGATCGGCGTGTCCAGGTACGGAAACTTGTCGCCGCCCATCAGGTTCACGCGGGTGAGGAACTCGTTGGCCGAGTAGACCTGGCCGGCGAACTCGCCCGGGATGCC
>JAHEDN010000054.1 GCA_024641225.1 Burkholderiales bacterium
GGAATTCCCGCGCGGGCGATGATCTCGCCGAGCTGGTGCGCCATGCCGGGCACGAGGTCGGCTGGCTTGAATACAACGCAGTTGCCGTAGGCCAGCGCCGGCGCGATCTTCCACGCCGGAATGGCGATCGGGAAGTTCCACGGCGTGATGATGCCGACGACGCCCATCGGCTCGCGCGTGATCTCCACGTCGATGTTCGGGCGCACCGACGGGATCTTCTCTCCGGCAAGCCGCACGCACTCGGCGGCGAAGAAGAGAAAGATCTGCCCGGCGCGCGCCGTCTCGCCGATGCCTTCGGCGAGGGTCTTGCCTTCCTCGCGCGACAGCAGGCGGCCCAGTTCGTCCTTGCGGGCGAGGATCTCGTCGCCGACTCGCTTGAGGATGTCGTGGCGCTCCTGCACCGACGAGCGCGACCAGGCCGGGAAGGCGGCCCGCGCCGCCGCAATCGCGTGCTCCGTGGCCGCGCGGTCGGCCCGCGCATAGGTGCCGATCACGTCGTCCGTGTTCGACGGATTGATGTTGCGGGCGGATTCGGCGCCGGGCACCCATTCACCGGCGATGTAGTTCTTGGCATCCATGGCTAGCTCTCTTTTCCTTTGCGCCGCGCAATAGCGAGTCGGCTTCGTGTTACGGCAGGTCGATACCGACGCCGGCTCCCGTCGCGTGGCGCATCGCTGGTTTGTGAAGCGGGACTGCTCGAATGTTCCTGCCTATACGACCGGCGTCAGCAGCTTGCCGTCGCGGAAGAACGAACGGAGGTTGTTGAACGTCAGGTCGGCCATCGCCTGTCGCGTCTCTTGCGTGCCGCTGGCGATATGCGGAAGCAGCACGACATTGTCGAGCGGGAACAGGACCTCCGGAACGTTCGGCTCGCTTTCGAACACGTCGAGCGCCGCGCCGGCGATGCGCTTCCCGGTCAGTGCATCGACCAGCGCTGCCTGGTCGACCACTGAACCGCGCGAGATGTTGACGAGAAAGCCCTTCTCGCCGAGCGCCTCGATCACGTCGCGCGAGATCAGCTTCCGCGTCTGCTCGCCGCCGGCGGCCGCGACGACAAGGAATTCGGCCCAGCGGGCGAGCTCGGTCAGCGAAGGCTCGAAGCGAAAGGGCGCCTCGGCGATCTGCGCGCGGTCGTGATAGCGGGTTTCCATGTCGAACCCGGCAGCACGCTTGGCGATGGCGCGCCCGATCCGACCGAGCCCGACGATGCCGAGCCGCTTGCCGCTGAATCGGGTGGCGAGCGGAAACGCACCGCGCAGCCAGTCGCCGCGGCGGACGAAGCGGTCGGCCGCTGAAACGCCCCGCGCGACGTCGATCAGCAGCCCAAGGGCCAGATCCGCGACGCAGTCGGTCAGGACGTCCGGCGTGTTGCTTACGGCCACGCCGCGGCGGCGCGCGGCATCGAGATCGATCGTGTCGAAACCGACGCCGAAGTTGCCGATCACCTTCAGCTTCGGCAGCGCGTCGATCAGCGCCGCGTCGGCGCCGAAGCGGGCCGATGTGGCCACGCCGACGAATTCCGCGCCGTGCTTGGCCAGGTAGCCCTTCGGATCGGCCTCATTGGCCAGCAGGTGGATGTCGAACTCGCTCGCAAGTGCGCTTTCCAGTGACGGCATCAGCCGTCCGATCTGCAGGATTCTTGGTTTCATGGTCAGAAGATGGAAGGTTCGGGTACCGGCGCACCGAACGTGGTTTCTAGGAAATCGAAATCGCAGCCCAGGTCGGCCTGCATGATGTGGCGGCTGAAGACCCAGCCGTAGCCGCGCTCGTAGCGCGGCGGCGGCGGTGCCCAGGCGGCCTTTCTTCTCGCAAGCTCTGCGTCGCTGACTTCGAGATGGATGCGTCGGGCCGGGACGTCGACAGTGATCAGGTCGCCCGTCCTGACCAGTCCCAATGGCCCGCCGATGTAAGCCTCGGGTGCACAGTGCAGCATGCAGGCGCCGTAGCTGGTGCCGCTCATCCGCGCGTCCGACAGCCGCAGCATGTCCTTCACGCCTTGCTTCACCAGCTTGGTCGGAATCGGCAGCATGCCCCACTCCGGCATTCCCGGGCCGCCCAGCGGACCGGCATTACGCAGCACCAGGATGTGATCCGCCGAAACGTCGAGGTTCGGGTCGTCGGTCGCCTTCTTCAGCGCCGGGTAGTCGTCGAAGACGAGTGCGGGCCCCGTGTGCTCGAGGAACTTCGGCGCGCAGGCAGAGGGCTTGATCACGCAGCCGTCGGGCGCGATGTTGCCGCGCAGGACGGCGAGCGCGCCCTCGGCGTAGATCGGGTTGTCGAGTGGCCTGATCACGTCGTCGTTGTATACGGCCGCGCCTCTGATGTTCTCGCCGAGGGTGTGTCCGTTGACGGTCATCGCGTCGCGGTGCAGGTACTGAGCGATGACGTTGAGCATTGCCGGCAGCCCGCCCGCGTAGTAGAAGTCCTCCATCAGATACGTGTCGCCGCTCGGGCGGATGTTGGCGATCACCGGCACCTTGCGGCTGGCCGCGTCGAAGTCATCCAGCCCGACCGGATGCCCCGCCCGGCGCGACATCGCGATCAGGTGAATGATCGCGTTGGTCGAGCAGCCCATCGCCATCGCGCAGGTGATGCCGTTCTCGAAGTTCTTGCGCGAGAGCATCTTCGCCGGCGTCAGGTCCTGCCAGACCATTTCGACGATGCGGCGGCCGCATTCGGCGCTCATGCGGATGTGATTGGCATCGGGCGCCGGAATCGACGAGGCGCCCGGCAGCGTCATGCCGACCGCCTCGGCGATGCCCATCATCGTCGCCGCCGTGCCCATCGTCATGCACGTGCCGTGGCTGCGCGCGATCCCGCCTTCGACCTCCAGCCACTCCGCGTCGGACAGCTTGCCGGCTCGGCGCTCGTCCCAGTATTTCCAGGTGTCCGAACCCGAACCGAGCACCTTGCCCTTCCAGTTGCCGCGCAGCATCGGGCCGGCCGGCAGGAAGATGCACGGGACGCCGGCGGAATAGGCGCCCATCAGCAGGCCCGGCGTGGTCTTGTCGCAGCCGCCCATCAGCACCGCGCCGTCGACCGGATGGCTTCGGATCAGTTCCTCGGTCTCCATCGCCAGAAAATTTCGATAGAGCATCGTGGTCGGCTTGACGATCGGCTCGGACAGCGAAATCGCCGGCAACTCAACCGGGAAGCCGCCCGACTGCAGCACGCCGCGCTTGACGTCGTCGACGCGCTGCTTGAAGTGCGCATGGCACTGGTTGACGTCGGACCAGGTGTTGACGATGCCGATTACCGGCTTTCCCTTCCAGTCGGCAGGCGCGTAGCCCATTTGCATGAAGCGCGAGCGGTGACCGAAGGAGCGCACGTCGTCGGGCGCGAACCAGCGCGCACTGCGCAGGGATTCGTAGGTGCGTCGAGTCATGGGGGGTATCCGGTTTTCTTGGGGCCCGGGTGCGCCTGCCGCTGTTAGCCAGGCGCATCTTGCTTTGTGGAACGTAACATAACGCGAATGCTTTGTTCGGCGTTGCACCCTCGCCCGCCTGCTCGCGTAGTTCCCCCGCATGCCCTGGTCTTCGGACGACTTTCCCGCCTCGATGTCGCGCCTGACGCCGCAGGTACGCGAAAAGGCGATCGAAATCGCCAACGCCCTGCTCGCCGAAGGCATGGACGAGGGCAGGGCGATCCGAATCGCCATTGCCAGGGCCGGCCGGTGGGCCGAGCGTCGCGGCCTGCAAGTTCGCCTCGATGAGTGACCGGAGCGCGGTGGCGCCGCGAGAAGGTCCGGCAGCCACCATCGTTTAACGCAGGTCAGCACGTCCGCCGCGGCGGGGACGACACTGTGCATGAGGATGGCTGCACAGGAAAAGCTGAGATGCGCGTCGGCGAACTCTGCACGCGTGAAGTCGTCTACTGCGGACCCGATGACAGTGTGCCGGACGTTGCGCAGTTGATGCGCAACCACCATGTCGGCGACCTGATCGTGGCGGAGGCGCGCGGGGGCCGTCTGATACCTGTGGGTGTCGTCACCGACCGCGACCTGGTCGTCAAGGTGCTGGCAGAAGGCGTGGCGCCGGATGTCCTGCTTGCACGAGATCTGATGACCCGCACGCTGGTCACCGCGACCGACTCGGAGTCCGTGTACGACGCGGTCGAACGCATGCGCGCCGAGGGCGTCAGGCGGCTGCCCATCGTAGGTGCAGAAGGTTCTCTCATCGGCGTGCTCAGCGCCGATGACATCACTGAATTCCTTGCCGAGGAGTTGACCGGTGTGGCGCGCATTGGGCCGCGACAGTCGGTCCTGGAGAAGGAGGCACTGCCGCCGGTGAAGGAATGAGACACGGGGTCTTTCCCCGAAAGAGAGCAGGAGGTTGTCGACGATGAAAGTTGCACTTCAGGTCACGTTTCGCGACATGCCCCGTTCCGATGCGGTGGAAGCGGAGATCCGCCGTCGCGCCGCAAAGCTGGAGGAATTCTGCGATCGCATCATGAGCTGCCGCGTGACGGTCGAGACGCCGGCAGCGCACAAGCACCAGGGCAAGCTGTTCTCGGTGCATATCGACGTCAAGGTGCCCGGCGAGGAAATCGCCTCGACGCGCCGGCAGGAGCACGAAGACGTCTACGTCGCGATCCGCGACGCCTTCGACGCCGTGCGGCGTCGACTCGAGGATTACGTGCGCCGCAGCCGGGGCGACACCAAGCATCACGAGCCGCTGCTGCGCGGCCGGGTGGCGCGGCTGTTCGGCGACGGTTACGGCTTCATCGAGGATACGGAGGGCAACGAGTACTACTTCGATCGGACCTGCGTGGCGCACCCGGGCTTCGACAAGCTGGCGGTCGGCAATGCGGTCGACTTTCTCGGCGAGGCGGCCGCGCAGGGGCTGCAGGCCAAGCGGGTCTCGGTAACGGGACAGTCGGCGTAGCTCCAGCCGGGTGCCCGATCGCCGCAGCTCACCGCGCTCGACGCGGCTGCCCATCGTTCAGGGGCCGCGTCGAGACGGTGCATTGGCGCGTCCTGGGGTGGCCCGCCCCGCCTGCTGACCGAGCAGGTGCAGCAGGCCCATGGCATCGATCGGTGCACGCCCGACGGCGTCGTTGTCGAAGTACACGTGGACATCGCGTCCTTCATCAAGCCACCGTCGACAGCGCGCGGCCCACTCCTTGAGCGTGTGATCCGAGTAGCCCGACGCGTAGGTCAACGTGTGGCCGTGCAGGCGCACGTAGACCATGTCGGTGGTCACCGCATTCCACAGCGGCCAGTCGGCGGCGTCCGACTGGCACACGGCGATGCGGTACTCGCGAAGGCAGGCGGCGACTTCCTCGTCGAACCACGACTCGTGACGGAACTCGACCGCGTGCCGCACGTTCCGCCAGCAGCGCAGGGCGCGGACCAAGTGCTCGAGCCTGCCGATGTCGCGATGGAAGTTGTGCGGCAGTTGCCACAACACTGCGGCGAGCTTCTCGCCGAGCCCTGCGGCATGGTCGCGCTCGAGACGTATCGACGGCAGCGGCTCGCTGAGCTTGCGGTTATGCGTCAGGTAGCGATTGGCCTTGATCGCGAACCGGAATCCCGGCGGCGTCTCGGCGCGCCAGCGGGCAAAAGTCTCGCGGCGCTGCAGTCGGTAGAAGGTGGCGTTGACCTCGACCGCGCTGAAGCGCTCGGCGCAGAACCGCAACCACTGCTTCGCCGGCCTGTCGCCATAGAACGCGTCGCGCCACGCCGGGTAATTCCAGCCGCTGGTGCCGATGCAGGCACGCGGGGGCGGCGCGATTCGCACGGACATGGCTGATGATCACGATCGAGTCGCTGCTGCAACGGATCCACTGGGATCCCGTATTCGGCCAAGGCCGCTTCACGATCGGCTACTACGACCGGCTGCAGCACCGAGTCATCACCGTGCCATTGGAGCAGATCCGCCTCCAGGCAGGCAACCATTTCTCGTTCACCGCGCTGGAGCCCGACGGGTCAGTGCACGAGGTTCCCTTTCATCGGGTGCGCGAGGCGCATCGCGATGGCGTGCGCATCTGGCAGCGGGCCGTACGGGGCGACGGCAGGACGGCACCGTGAGAAGCGATGGCGAAGCGACACGCCTGAGGCGCGCTTGCGCGGGATCAACGCTCGGCGAACCGGGCGCTCTAGCGTGAGGCAAGGCGATTGGATCGACGATTGGCATGGCGACGAAGAGATCCTCGGTTCAGATCAAGGTCAACCGCGCACCGGTGCTCACGCTGTGGGCGGCAGTCGTCGCCGAGCGGCTGGGATTCGACCGCGACGAAGCGCTGACGATGGGCCGGGTCGTCGCCGGACTGAACGCCTATGCGAAGGGAAAGTCGCTCGGCTTGTTCAAACCCGTGCCGGAAGAGGTCAGGCGCGAACGCAAGCGGCTCGAGCACGGCGCGCAGATGCACGTCGACTTGATGCATCGCGCGGTGCCGGTGACGGTCACGCCCGAGGGTCTGCGCGCGCTGTCCAAGGGCAAGCCGATTGCCCCGGAGAGCGTTCAGCGCTACCTGCAGGGCAAGTTCGGCGACGCGCTCGGGATCTTCGAGCGGGCGATGGAAAAGCTTGCCGCGTCGCTGGCGCCGGATGAACTCGCACGTTCCGCATATTCGCTTTACGAAGCGTTTCGCCCGGAAGTCCCGGCCGGCGTGCGCGGCTGGGGTGCCGCCGGCGTCCTCGATCTCAAGCGCATCCGCTCGGCGGCACCGTGAAACGAAGACCGGCGATGACACCGTGCCCAGGGGCCATGGCGGCCTCGCGCTAAGAAGTTACGTAGCCGAATCGAGCGACCGCGATGCTCGCGATCGATGGCGCTCATGGGGAGGGTGGCGGTCAGCTGGTGCGCACTGCCGTCGCCTTGTCGGCGATCCGCGGCATGCCGATCCGTATCGACAACGTCCGTGCCCGGCGAAGCAACCCCGGGCTCGCGCCGCAGCACGTCGCCGCCGTGCGCGCCGTCGCGTCGATGTGCGACGCGCAGTGCGAAGGTGTCGAACCGCGCGCGACGGGCTTCAGTTTCGTACCGGGGCGGCTGCGTGGCGGGCGTTACCGGATCGATGTGGGCACCGCGGGCAGCATCACGCTGGTATTGCAGGCGATGTTGCCGGTCGCCGTTGCCAGCGGCGAGCGATGCGATATCTCGGTCCGCGGAGGCACCGACGTCCGGGCGGCACCGCCGATTGACTATTTCGGTCGCGTGCTCTTGCCGTTGCTGGCGAGCATGGGCGTTCGCGCCACGCTGACGGTCGAGCGTCGCGGCTACTACCCGAAGGGAGGCGGCGAAGTGCGGCTGGAACTGGCGCCCACGTCTGAGCTCGTGCCTTTCGTAGTCGACGTGCCGGGGCCGGTCGAGCGCGTTTCCATCGTGACGCACGTCGCGCAACTGCCGCGCGAGATCGCCGAGCGCATGGTCCATGCGGCGCAGCTCGCTCTGCCATCGGGCCTGCGGGTCGATGCGAGCGTGGAGATCTGCGGCGCCGATCGCTCCACCGGACCCGGCGGAGCGATCGTGCTGTACGCGCCGACTTCGCGGACGCTGCTCGGCGCGGCGCAGGTCGCCGAACGCGGCGTGCGTGCCGAAAAGCTTGGCACGATGGCAGCCGAAAGCCTGGCCAGCGACCTGCGCGCGCGTGCGTCGCTCGACGTGCACGCGGCGGACCAGATGCTGGCATTCCTCGCGCTGGCACCGGGTGAATCGCGCTTCCGCGTGCGCGACCTCAGTTCGCACGCGCGAACCGCGATGTGGCTGCTGGAACGGTTCTCCGCCGCTCGCTTTGCAGTTGCCGCGCAAGCCGGGGCGGTTGAGGTGCGGGTGAGCCACTGAGTCTCACGCGCGGTTGCGCGCCAGCTCGGCGGCGCGCGTCAGGACGTCGCCGACTGCCTCGCGCGCCAGCCGCCGTACAAGGCGATGAGCCCCGGGACGAGGATCAGCGCCCAGATGATCTTCGACAGGTTCGCCTGCACCCAGTCGACGTTGCCGAACAGGTAGCCGGCCGTGGCGATGGATCCGACCCACAGCGTGCCGCCGGTGACGTCGTAGAAGCTGAACTTGCTGCGCGTCATCTGCGCGACGCCGGCGACGAAGGGCGCGAACGTGCGCAGGAACGGCATGAAGCGGGCCAGCACGATCGTGATGCCGCCGTACTTCTCGTAGAAGGCGTGCGTGCGGTCGAATGCGCGCCGGTTGAAGAACGCCGAGTCCTCCCAGTGGAAGACGCGCGCGCCGACGATGCGTCCGATCGTGTAATTGGTCTGGTTGCCGGCAACCGCCGCGGCGATCAGCAGCGGCACCAGCAGCGAGTATTCGATCATGCCGGCGCCGGCGAGCGCACCGGCGACGAAAAGCAGCGAATCGCCGGGCAGAAACGGCATCACGACCAGCCCGGTTTCGACAAAGATGATCAGGAACAGCAGCGCGTAGACCCACGCGCCGTAGGCCTCGACGAAGCTGCGCAGGTGCACGTCGACGTGCAGGACGAAGTCGATCAGGAAAGCGACGATTTCCACGCGGCGATTATCCCGGGTTGCCCGATAGCGTGCGGCCGGCCGCATGGCCGAATGCGGATCTCATGGCGCGAGCTGTCGCCACAGGAAGGTGAAGGTCTGCGCCCACATGCGCGCCGCCTGCGCATTGTTCGCGGCTGCGCCATGGCCGCCTTCGATGTTCTCGAAGTACAGGACGTCGTGTTTCTCCTCGAGCAGGCGCGCGACCATCTTTCGCGCGTGGCCGGGATGCACACGGTCGTCGCGGGTCGAGGTGTACAGGAAGATGCGCGGATACTCGGCGTCCTTGCGCAGATTCTGGTACGGCGAGTATTTTTCGATGAAGGCGCGGTCCTCCATTCTGTCCGGGTCGCCGTACTCGCCGATCCACGAGGCACCCGCCAGCAGCTTGTGAAAGCGCAGCATGTCTGTCAGAGGCACCTGAGCGACCACTGCGCCGAACAGATCGGGCCGCTGCACCATCGTGCCGGTGACCAGCAGGCCGCCCTGGCTGCCGCCCATGATGCCGAGGTGCCTTCGTGAAGTGACGCCACGGGCGATGGCATCCTGCGCAACGGCGACGAAATCGTCGAAGGTTTTCTGCCTGCCCTCGCGTCGCGCCTGCAGGTGCCAGTCGGGACCGAACTCGCCACCGCCGCGGATGTTGGCGAGCAGGAAAACGCCGCCGGGTTCGAGCCAGCCCTTGCCGAACGCGCCTGAGTACCACGGCAGCTGCGATATCTCGAAGCCGCCGTAGCCATACAGCAGCGTCGGATTGCGGCCGTCGAGCTTGGTGCCCTTGCGCATGACCGCAAAGTAGGGGACGCGCGTGCCGTCCGAACTGACCGCCTCGTACTGCCGGGTCTCGATGCCGCTGGCGTCGAAGAAGGCCGGCAGCGCCTTCAGCCGCTCGAAATCGTTCCACTTCTCCGCCCCGATGCGTCCGAGATAGAGAGTGGAAGGCGTGGCGAAGTCCTGCACAGTCAGCATGAACTCGTCGCTGGCCCAGTAGGCCGCGGCCAAACTGACCTGCGCGTTGCCCGGCACCGGCAACGCACGCGAGTTCCAGCGCTGGCCGTCAAAGACCGCCTCGAACCAGCGCGAGCGGACGTTGTCCAGTTCGCCGAGCAGCACTGCCGAGCGCGTCGTCGCCACTGTCTGCAGCGCGCGTCGCGGTCCGGGTGCGTAGACCACCGCGAACTCCCTCCTGCCGGCGTCGAAATCGGCGAGGCTGACGGCAATCACGCTGCCCGCGGCGAACTCCTGCTGCGCGGGTTTCCAGGCAGTGCGCAGCCGCAGCAGCAACTGGTCCTTGAAGAACGTCACCTCGGCGTCGTGCGGCGTGGCCAGCGGCACCAGCCTGCCGTCGATCACACGCTGCCACTGTGCGTTGCGCGTCGAGATCACGCGAACGATCCAGTCCCGGCGCACGCCGGATTCGCGCTCGGACAATCCCAGCGCCAGCACTTCGTCGGCCGGCTGCTCGTAGACGGTCGTCGCATCGGCAAGCGCGGTGCCTCGCTTCCACAGCTTCACGATTCGCGCATAGCCGGACGTCGTCAGGCTGCCGGCGCCGAAATCGGTGGCGACCCACAAGGTGTCCGCGTCGCGCCAGTCGGTCCGGCTCTTGGCCTCCGGAAGTACGAAGCCATCGCTGACGAAGCGCCTGTCGACCAGGTCGAATTCGCGCTCGACCGCTGCATCGGCACCGCCGCGCGACAGCGAAATCATGCAGTGGCGGTACGGCTGTTCGGCCTTGTCGGGCCGCAGGCAGTCCGCGCCCTTCCAGACCCAGTTCTCGTTCTCCGCCGTGGCCAGCGCATCGAGGTCGAGCACCGTTTCCCACGCCGGCTCGGCCTTGCGGTATTCGACGAGCGTCGTGCGCCGCCACAGCCCGCGCGGATTGGAGGCGTCGCGCCAGAAGTTGTAGTAGTGCTCGCCCATCCGCGTGACGAACGGGATCCTTTCGCGCGAGTCGAGAATCTTCAGC
>JAHEDN010000055.1 GCA_024641225.1 Burkholderiales bacterium
AACGAAGGCGACCTGTCGCGCCTGCGCGCCAACCTGGTCAAGCAGCAGTCGCTCTACGAGATTGCCGAGCGGCTCGAACTGAGCCAGTTCCTGCGTCTGGGCGAGGGCGAAAGGAAGAGCGGCGGTTTCCGCCGGCCTTCGATTCTTGCCGACACGCTGGAGGCGGCCGTCGGCGCGGTGTTCGTCGATCGTGGCTTCGAGGCGGCGCGTGAGGTCATCGCGCGGCTCTTCGAGCCGGTACTCAAGGCCGTCGATCCGAAGACGCTGGGCAAGGACAGCAAGACGCTGCTTCAGGAGTTCCTGCAGGGCAAGCGCCTGCCGTTGCCGCAGTACTCGGTGGTCGAGACGCGCGGTGCTGCGCACAACCAGGAGTTCGAGGTCGAGTGCGCGCTGCTCAAGCTCGGGGTGAGCGTGCGGGGCAGTGGCCGCAGCCGTCGCGCGGCGGAGCAGTCGGCCGCCAAGCTCGCGCTGGAGGCGGCGCAGGCGGCGCGCCGCGCAAGGCGCAAGGCGGCGGCCGAGCATGCCGAGACATCGACGCCCGCCGAACCCCGGCGCGGGGGCGGTGCCCAAGCGGCCGCCGACGGTGGCGGCAGCAATGCCGAGGCGACAGCATCCGACGGGCAGGCCGTCGCCGCGGCCGAGGCGTCGTCGATACCGCAGTCGCGCTGAAGGATGGCCGAAGCGCCGGACCTTGGTGCGGCAGGTCCGCGCACCGGCTTCGTGGCGATCATCGGCCGCCCGAACGTCGGCAAGTCGACGCTGCTCAATGCGCTGGTCGGGGAACATGTCTCGATCACGTCGCGCAAGCCGCAGACCACGCGAGTGCGCGTGCTCGGCGTGCTCACGCGCGGCGCAGCGCCTGTCACGACCCAGTTCATCTTCATCGACACGCCTGGCTTTCAGCGTCGCCACCGGACGATGCTGACGAGGCGCATGAACGAAAGCATCAACGCAGCGCTGCGCGATGCCGACGTCGTGGTGATGGTCATCGATGCGCGCGGCCTGACGGCTGAAGACCGGGTCCTGCTCGATGTGCTTCCCGCCGATCGCGGCAACGTCATCCTGGTACTGAACAAGACCGACGCACTTGCCGACCGCGACCAGCTGCTGCCGCGCATCGCCGAGGCGGCGGCGCGCTATCCGTTCGCCGCCGTCGTGCCCGTCAGCGCAGAGAAGCGGCGCCAGCTCAGCGACCTGCTCGTCGAGATCGAGCGCAGGTTGCCGGCGGGGGAGCCGCTCTTCGAGGCGGACCAGTTCACCGACCGCAGCCTTCGCTTCCTCGCTGCCGAGGCGGTGCGCGAAAAGGCGTTTCGCCTGCTCGGCGACGAATTGCCCTACGGTATCGCGGTGACGATAGAGCGCTGGAGCGAGGACGAGCACCGTGCCGAGATCGTCGCCACCCTGCTCGTCGATCGCGACGCGCACAAAGGCATCGTCATCGGCGCCGGCGGCGCCAAGCTGCGCGAGATCGGGCGACTGGCCCGGCTCGACATCGAAAAGCTGCTCGGCAAGCCGGTCTACCTGCAGACGCACGTTCGCGTGCGCCGCGGGTGGAGCGATGATGCGCGGGCGTTGGCGGGCCTCGGCTATGAATGATGCGCTTGGCGCGCCGCCGGTGGCCCGACGGCGTGGCGCTGACGCGCGGGTCGAGCATCAGCCGGCATTCGTGCTGCACACGTATCCGTGGCGGGAAACCAGCCTGATCGTCGAGGCGCTGACGCGCGACCACGGTCGCGTTGCGCTGGTCGCGCGCGGCGCCAAGCGGCGCACGTCGCAGCTGCGCGGTGTGCTGTCGCCTTTTTCTGCCCTGGCGCTGGCTTGGAGCGGGCGCGGGGAGGTCAAGACCCTGATCCGCGCCGAGTGGACCGGCGGACTCGTTCCGTTGCGCGGCGACGCGCTGCTCGCGGGCTTTTACATGAACGAGTTGCTCGTCCGGATGCTGGCGCGAGGCGATGCGCATCCGCTGCTGTTCGGCGCTTATGTGGGCGCGCTGCGCGCGCTGGCCGGTGGGGACGCGCCGAGCGGTTCGGCGCTGCGCGCCTTCGAGTTCGAATTGCTGCGCGAGGTCGGCTACCTGCCGGCGCTCGACGTCTGCGCTGACGGTCAGCCTGTGGCGCCCGGCGCTCGCTACCGCGTCGATCCGCAGCGCGGCCTGGTGCGCCTCGGGGGCGACAGCGAGGCCGTCAGCATCCTCGGCGAGTCGGCACTGGCGATGGCGGCGGGAGAGTTCGCGCTGCCGGGCGTGGCCAGCGAGGCGCGGGCGATGTTGCGTCTGATCATTCGTTACCATCTCGACGGCCGCCCGCTGAACACGCGGCGCATCCTGCAGGACCTGAAGGAACTCGACTGAGATGACGCTGCTGAGCCGGATCGAGAAAAGGGCCTTGTCCCGGCGGAGGCAGGCGCACTGCGGCGAGGGGGGCACGGCCTGCGGCGAACCCCTCGAGCGCAGCAGGAGGGCAGGCGCGTGACCGCGCTGAGCGTCAACCTGAACAAGATCGCCCTGGTGCGCAATACGCGCACGCTCGGCATACCGAGCGTCACGAAGTTCGCGGCCATCGCGCTCGAGGCGGGCGCGGACGGCATCACCGTGCATCCGCGGCCCGATGGGCGCCACGTGCGCGGTGACGACGTGCGCGCGCTTGCCTCGCTTCTCGCCGGCTGGCCGGCGGCGGAGTTCAACATCGAGGGCAACCCATTTCATCAGTTGATGGACTACGTGCGCGCCGTGCGGCCGCACCAGTGCACCTTCGTGCCCGACGAGACCGGCGCCTTCACTTCGGATCATGGCTGGGACCTGCCGCGCGACGGGGCGCGGCTGCGGCCGATCATCGACGAGGCGAGGGCGCTTGGCGTTCGCGTCAGCCTGTTCATGAATCCCGATCCCGGGGCAATGAGGCTGGCGCGACAGGTCGGTGCCGATCGCGTCGAGCTCTACACCGAGCCGTATGCCCTTGCGTTCGCCACTGGCGAACGGGCCGCGCAGCTCGGTCGGTACCGCGTCGCGGCGGAAGCGGCGCAGGCGGTGGGGCTTGGAGTCAATGCCGGACACGACCTGAACCGCGACAACCTGCCACCATTCCTGACGAGCGTGCCGGGCGTGCTCGAGGTTTCGATCGGCCATGCGCTGACTGCGGATGCGCTGGAGTTCGGCATGGCGGCCACTGTGCGGCTTTATCTGGCGGCCATTCGCATGGGCGAAGCTGCAACGCGCGAGACGGCATGATCTACGGCGTTGGCACCGACCTGGTGGAAATCGGTCGCATCGGCGCCGCAGTGGAGCGCTTCGGCGAGCGCTTCGTCGAGCGCATTCTCGGGCCCCAGGAGCGGGCGCGCTATTCGGCGCGACGCGCCCGCTCCGTCAGCCGCGGCCTCGCCTTCCTCGCGACCCGCTTCGCCGCCAAGGAAGCGGTGTCGAAGGCCATCGGTCTGGGGATGCGCTCGCCGATGAGCTGGCGTGCGGTCGAGATCGTCAATGCGCCGTCGGGCCAGCCGCTGGTTGTCGTTCATGGCGCGCTGGCCGATTTCGTGCAGACAAGGCGGCTTCGTCTGTCCGTGTCGGTGAGCGATGAGCAAGCGATGGCGATGGCCTTTGTCGTGGCCGAAGCCGTGGACAGCGACCCGGCCGCGGGAGCCTGAATGCCGGGTCCGGTCGTCGTCGACATCGAAGGCACGCAACTGAGCGGCGCGGAACGCCGGCGGCTGCGTCATCCGCTCGTCGGCATGGTGATCCTCTTTGCGCGCAACTACGCCTCGCCAGATCAGTTGTGCGCGCTGACGGCGGAGATCCACGAGCTGCGCTCGCCGCCGCTGCTGATCGCGGTCGACCACGAGGGCGGCCGCGTACAGCGGTTTCGTCAGCCGCCGTTCACGCGCATCGCGCCGATGACGCGGCTTGGCGCGCTGTGGGATGTCGACGTGCTGCGCGCCTGCCGCACCGCGCTGGCGATCGGCTATGTGCTGGCCGCCGAGTTGCGTGCTCACGGTGTCGACCTCAGCTTCGCGCCGGTGCTCGATCTCGACTGGGGTCGTAGCGGCGTCATCGGCGATCGGGCGCTGCACCGCGATCCGCGGGTCGTGGCCCTCCTTGCCGCGCAGCTGATGCACGGCATGTCGCTGGCCGGCATGGGCAACTGCGGCAAGCATTTTCCCGGGCACGGATGGCCGGCGGCGGACTCGCACACCGCCGTGCCGATCGACGATCGAGGACGTGCGGAACTGCTCGCTGTGGACGTGGCGCCGTATCGCTGGCTAGGCGTCGCGCTGGCCGGAGTGATGCCGGCGCACGTGATCTATCCCCAGGTCGACGACAGGCCGGCGGGCTTTTCCTCGCGCTGGATCAAGGGCGTGCTCCGGCGCCAGCTGGGCTTCACCGGCGCCGTCTTCAGCGACGATCTGTCGATGGAAGGCGCGAGCGTTGCCGGAGGCATCGTTGCCCGCGGGCAGGCGGCGCTCGATGCGGGGTGCGACTTCATCCTGGCCTGCAACGATCCTGCGTCTGCGGAAGTGCTGCTGGCCAGCATTCGCTGGCGACGCACCGCAACTTTCGAAAGGCGGCGGGCTCGTGTCGTGCCGCGCGGACCGGCCGTGCCGATGGCGGATCTGCTCCGCGATGCGACCTACCTCGCAGCGCGCGAAGAAGCCATCGCTTTGAATACCACCGTCCCGGCGAGTGCGTGACGGCCGTGCAGGTCAGCCAAGTACGCCCTTGGCGCGTAGTTCCGCAATCTCCTGATCGCCAAGGCCGAGTTCACGCAGAACGACCTCGGTTTCTTCGCCCAGCCGCGGCGCGGCCGTGCGCAGTGTGCCGGGCGTCGCCGAGAGCTTGGGCACCACGCCGGGAACGTCGAGCGTCCAGCCGTCGCGCGTGACCTGCGGGACGATCATGCCGCGCGCGCGGTAGTGCGGGTCCTCGTGAATGTCCTTTACCGTGTAGACCTTTCCGGCCGGCACCCGCGCCGCGGCCATCGCTTCCAGCACGCTGGCTACCGTTCGCGTCGAGGTCCATAGCTCGATCGCGGCGTCGATCTCGCCGACACGCGCCACCCGGCCGACGTTGCCGGCAAGCTCGGGGTCTCTGGCCAGGTCATCCCGGCCGATTGCCTCCATCAGCCGCCTGAAGATGCTGTCGCCGTTGCCGGCGATCAGCACGAAGCCGTCGCTGCAGCGATAAGCATTGGTCGGCGCGATCCCGGGCATGCTGCTTCCCGTGGCTTCGCGTACCGTGCCGAAGACGCTGTATTCGGGGAGCAGGCTTTCCATCACGTTGAACACCGCCTCGTGCAACGCCACGTCGATCACCTGACCCGTGCCGCCGTTCACCTTGCGGTGATAGAGCGCCATCATCGCGCCAATCACGCCATGCAGCGCAGCCAGCGTGTCGCCGATCGAGACACCGACGCGCACTGGCACACGACCGGGTTCGCCGGTCAGATGGCGCAGGCCGCCCACGGCCTCGCCGATCACGCCGAAGCCGGGTTGATCTCGATACGGGCCGGTCTGGCCATAGCCGGAGATGCGCAGCATGACCAGCCCGGGGTTCAGTGCGCTGAGCCTATCCCACCCCAGCCCCCATCCTTCCAGCGTGCCGGGGCGGAAGTTCTCGATCAGCACATCGGCCTCGGCGATCAGCCGGCGGGCGATGTCCTGACCTTCCGCTGCGCGCAGGTCGAGCGTGATCGATCGCTTGTTGCGCGACTGGACCTGCCACCACACCGAGGTCCCGTCCTTGAGCAGCCTCCACTTGCGTAGCGGGTCGCCGCTGCCTGGCGGCTCGATCTTGATCACGTCGGCGCCGAACTCGCCGAGCATCTTGCCGGCGAACGGGCCGGCGATGAGCTGGCCCATCTCGACGACGCGAACGCCGGCCAGGGCAGCCGGCGTCGAGGTGGCTTGCGAAACGCTCACGCTCATTCAGGCTGCACGGCTGCCGGTCAGGCGCGCTCGATGTACGAGCCGTCGTCGGTGCTGACGCGGACTTTCTCGCCCGTGTTGACGAACGGCGGCACCTGCACGGTCAGGCCAGTTTCCAGCCTGGCCGGTTTGAATGAGGTCGTCGCGGTCGCGTTCTTGATGCCCGGCTCCGTTTCGACGACCTCAAGCACCACGCTGGTCGGCAGCTGGATGCCGATCGGTCGCTCGTTGTGGAAGTTGATGTCGACCTCCATGTTTGGCAGCAGATAGTCGGACTGCCCCTCGAGGAAGTCGGCGCCGAGGGTGATCTGCTCGTAGGTCTCGTTGTCCATGAACACGTAACTGGAGCCGTCCTGGTACGAGTAGGTCATCGTGCGGCGGTCGATGAACGGGCGCTCGACACGATCGTCGGTTGACAGTCGCTCGTTGCGCTTCTGGCCGCTCTCGACGTCCTTCATCTCGACCTGCATGTAGGCGCCGCCGCGGCCGCCGACGTGAACGTGGTGCGACTTCAGCACGCGCCAGACGCGTTTGTCGAACTCGAGCAAATTGCCGGCGCGGATTTCGGTGGCGAGGATCTTGGCCATTCGGGATGTCCTGACAGAAAGGGGGCGGCCGCGGCTCTTAGAATGGCGGGCGGCATCAAGTGCTTGAAAAGCCTGCGATTATAGAGTGGGCAGCGTGGCCGAAGCGACGTGACATCCTCGAAGAGCTCCTGCCCGGCCGGACCGGCCGCATTCGATCCGCGCGCGGCCGTCGATGGGCTGCCGCATCTGCCCGGCGTGTACCGGATGCTCGACGGAACGGGCAAGGTGCTCTATGTGGGCAAGGCGCGAGATCTTCGCAAGCGCGTCGGCTCATATTTCAACAAAGGCGTGGGGCCACGCACCGCGCACATGCTGGAACGCGTCGCCGCGATCGATACGACGACGACTCGCTCCGAGGCCGAGGCGCTGCTGCTCGAAAACAACCTGATCAAGCAGCTGGCGCCTCGCTACAACATCCTCTTCCGCGACGACAAGTCGTATCCATACCTGAAGTTCAGCGCGCACGCTTTTCCGCGCGTTGCCTACTTTCGCGGCGCGCCGGACCAGCGCGCGCAGTACTTTGGGCCTTATCCCAACGCGTGGGCGGTCAAGGACAGCATCCGCGTACTGCAGAAGGTGTTTCGCCTGCGCACCTGCGAGGACACCGTTTTCGGCAACCGCTCGCGGCCATGTTTGCTGCACCAGATCGGCCGTTGCAGTGCGCCGTGCGTGGGCCTTATCGACGGCAAGGAATACGCAGCCGACGTTGATCGTGCGGTGCGTTTCCTGCGCGGACAGGCTGGCGAGCTGACGGTCGAACTCGAGGAGAAGATGGAGCGCCTGGCCGGCGAGCTGCGCTTCGAGGAGGCCGCCGCCGTGCGTGATCAACTCGGCAGCCTGTCGCGCGTCCTGCACCAGCAGGCGGTGGAAACGACGGGCGGCGACACCGACGCCGACGTGATTGCGGTGGTGATTGATCACGGTCTGGCCTGCGTCAACCTGGCGATGGTGCGCGGTGGCCGGCACCTTGGGGACCGGCCGTTCTTTCCGGTCCGGCAGGCCGAGGACGCCGGTGCTGCGGAAGTGCTGGAGGCGTTCGTCTCGCAGCACTACGCCGACCTGTCGGCGCCGCCGGTGCTGATCGTCAACACGGAACTCGACGCGGATGAACTGGCGCCGATGATCCGCGCCGCCGGAGAGCGCCTGCAGATCCTTCGCCAGCCGCACGGGCAACGGCGTCGCTGGCTCGAGATGGCGGAGGCCAACGCCAAACTGGCACTGGCGCGGCGCCTTGCCGAGGAGGGCTCGCAGCAGGGCCGGACGCGGGCGCTGCTCGACGCGCTCGGCCTGGAAGCGCCGGACGGCGATCCGGCACATGTTCGCATCGAGTGCTTCGACGTCAGCCACACCATGGGCGAAGCGACGCAGGCCGCCTGCGTCGTCTATCACGATCACGCCATGCAGCCGGCTGAGTATCGCCGCTTCAACATCGACGACGTGGCGCCAGGCGACGACTACGCCGCGATGCGTCAGGCGCTGATGCGTCGGTACCAGCGGATCGCCCGCGGCGAAGGCGCGTTGCCGTCGCTGGTACTGATCGACGGCGGTGCCGGCCAGGTCGAGGTGGCGCGACAGGCGTTCGACGAACTCGGTCTCGACGCGGGGATTCTGGTCGGCGTTGCGAAGGGACCGGAGCGAAGGGTCGGCCTCGAAGAACTGGTCTTCGCCGATGGCAGGCCGTCACGCCGGCTCGGCCGGGAATCGCAGGCCCTGCTGCTGATTGCGCAGATCCGCGACGAGGCACATCGCTTCGCGATCACCGGCATGCGCGCGCGGCGCGCCAAGGCCCGTTCGACTTCGCAACTGGAAGACATGGAGGGGATCGGACCGAAGCGCCGGCAGCGCCTGTTGGCGCGTTTCGGCGGTCTGCGCGGGCTGATGGGTGCATCGGTGGAGGACATCGCGCGGGTCGACGGTGTTTCCCGTAAGCTCGCCGAACGCATCTACGCGCAGTTGCACGGGCAACCGGGCTAGCACAAGCATGCCGATCAACCTGCCGATGATCCTGACCTGGGCGCGGATCGCGATGATCCCGATGATCATCGGCGTGTTCTACCTGCCCGAGTCCATTCTGCCCGGGCACTGGAAGAACGCCGCCGCGTGCACATTGTTCACGCTGGCGGCGATTACCGATGGCTTCGACGGCTACCTGGCGCGGAAGTACCAGTTGACCACGCCGCTTGGCGCGTTTCTCGATCCGGTCGCCGACAAGCTGATGGTGTCTGCTGCCCTCGTCGTGCTGCTGGCGCTTGGACGTATCGACGAGTTCGTGGCCCTGGTGATCATCGGACGCGAGATCACGGTTTCGGCGCTGCGCGAGTGGATGGCGCACGTCGGCGCGGCGGCGAGTGTTGCGGTCAACTGGCTCGGCAAGCTGAAGACGGTCATGCAGATGGTCGCCATCCCGGTGCTGCTCTATCACGACCCGCTGTTTGGTGTGATCCCGGTGGCGTCGATCGGCACGCTGCTGATCTACGTGGCCGCGGCACTCACCGTGTATTCGATGTTCTACTACCTGCGCCTTGCATGGCCGCATCTCAATGGCCGCGAGAGCGGGTAGCACGCGTCGCTTTGACAGGGCGTGACCGGCCGATATAATTCGCGCCTCCGCGGGAATAGCTCAGTTGGTAGAGCGCAACCTTGCCAAGGTTGAGGTCGCGAGTTCGAGACTCGTTTCCCGCTCCAGATCATGCGAAGGGGAAGCTCACGAGCTTCCCCTTTTTTCGCGGATCGTTGCCGCAGCGTCGCTACAATCGACTTGTGACGGGCGGGGTGGCAGAGTGGCCATGCAGCGGACTGCAAATCCGTGTACGCCGGTTCGATTCCGACCCCCGCCTCCATTTTCTTCCTTCGCGCGCCCGCCGGTCGGTGCGTGGAGGTATCCGATCGACGCGTGCCGCGGTGGTGAAATCGGTAGACACAGCGGACTTAAAATCCGCCGCCCGCTCATCCGGGCATGCCGGTTCGAGTCCGGCCCGCGGCACCAGGCAGGTTCAAGGCATCCTTGAAGGTCTTCAATCTTCACTGTGAGCATCAGCACGCGTTCGAGGGCTGGTTCGCCTCGAGCGACGACTTCGACGCGCAGATTGCCGGCAATCAGGTCCAGTGCCCGGTTTGCGGTTCGACCCACGTGGCCAAGGCTTTGTCGGCGCCGCGGCTGAACCTCGGCGCCGAACCCCCTCTGCAGCAATCGGCCGTCATGCCGACGCCGCAGCAGATGCAGGCGTTGTATCTGAGGCTGGCGCGCGAGATCGTTGCCGGCACAGAAGATGTCGGTGCCCAGTTTGCCGAGGAAGCCCGGCGAATCCACTACAAGGAAGCTCCGGAGCGCGGCATTCGCGGCCTAACCTCGAAAGCCGAAGCCGAAGCGCTGGAAGACGAGGGCATCAAGGTGTTGCCGATGCCCTTCGCCGATCTCCTGAAGAATCCTCTTCAGTAGCCAGGGAAGGCCACCGCCGGACGTCGCCCCGGCATACTCGGCCGTTCAGCGCCTTTCGTACTGCGTGGCGCCGAACAGGTTCTCGCGTGCCTTGTCATCCACCAGCGGCTTGCGGCGGTCCGCAAGGATCTTGACGGCGCGTTGCACGGCGGGACGCGCCGCGATCTCGTCGAACCATCGCCTGACGTTCGGAAAATCGGCCAGATCAACCCCTTGGTTGGCGTGCGAACGCGTCCACGGGAAGATCGCGATATCGGCAATGCCGTAGTCACCGGCGAAAAAGGGCGCTTCGCCCAGTCGCTTGTCCATCACGCCATAAAGCCGCTGCGCCTCCTTGGTGTAGCGGTTGATCGCGTATTCGGTCTTCTCGGGTGCGTAGAGGCGGAAATGGTGCGCCTGCCCCAGCATCGGTCCGACGCTGCCCATCTGGAACATCAGCCACTCGAGCGCCTTGTACCTGCCGCGCACATCGGGCGGCAGGA
>JAHEDN010000056.1:0-2255 GCA_024641225.1 Burkholderiales bacterium
CTCGAAGGCGAGAGTTGCATTGGGTCCGAGCTCGATGCGTCGGATGGCACGGGCCTTGATCGCCGCCTGACGAATCTCGTCACGTTTCCGTTCGTAGTCACCGAGATCGAGAATCTCGGAGCGAGGGATGAGGATCTGTGTCATTGATGATCTCCTTGAGTCCCCGGTTCTCAGTTCCCAGTTCTGTCTGCGGGGTGGACCGGGTCCGCCTGACGACTGTTGAGAACTGGGAACTCGGAACTGTGAACCGCGACAACGGGCCTTCCGGTGAAGGCCCGTTGTCAGGGAACTAGCTGATCGAGTCGAGGCCCTTCTGGAAGCGGCCGGCGTGCGACTTCTCGGCACGCGCCAGGGTCTCGAACCAGTCGGCGATCTCGTCGAAGCCCTCTTCGCGAGCGGTCTTCGCCATGCCCGGGTACATGTCGGTGTACTCGTGCGTCTCGCCAGCGATGGCGGCCTTCAGGTTGGAGCGGGTCGGACCGATCGGCAGCCCGGTCGCCGGATCGCCCACCTGCTCCAGGTACTCCAGGTGTCCGTGCGCGTGGCCGGTTTCGCCTTCGGCAGTCGACCGGAATACGGCGGCGACGTCGTTGTACCCCTCCACGTCGGCCTTTGAGGCGAAATAGAGGTAGCGGCGGTTGGCCTGCGATTCGCCGGCAAACGCTTCCTTCAGGTTCTTTTCGGTCTTAGAGCCTTTCAACTGTGCCATGAGGTATCTCCTGATTCGAATCAGACAGAGGAAAACCCGGCGCGCCGCTCGAGACGGCGGCACCAAGCAGAAAGAACCTTACGAGCCGGGACGCGCTACGACAAATGAATTGTTCCAATTCTGCCGATAGCGGGCATCTATGGCCCGGGACAGGCCCTCCAGATGCAAACGGTAGCGTTTTCCCTGCCGGCGGGCGCTGATCGCGGTCACGCTTCGTGTGAATGACCGGCAGATCGCCTGCCGCCGGACAGCATCAGAACTGGTCGGCGGAAAGAGCCAGAACGCCGGTGGCCCCGTCGACGATGCTGTCGCGGAGACCGCCAGCGGCAGTCAGCACGTGGTCGGCGAAATAGCGCGCCGTGGCGATCTTTGCGACATGAAACGAACGGTCGTCGCTGCCCGCCCCCAGCGCCCGCGCCGACGCTGCAGCGCCACGCGCCAGTTGCCAGCCGCCGTGAACGATGCCGGCCAGTTTCAGGTACGGCACCGAACCGGCGAAGACGCCGCGGATGTCCGTTTTCATCTGCGCGACCACGTAGTCGACGACGTCGGCATAGGCGTCGGCACCGGCCGCAAGGCGGCGGCCGATGGCGGCGAGATCGCCCTCGGCGCGACCCGCAAGCTCCGCAGCCGTCTGACGTATTTGCGCGATCAGCGCCCTCGCGACCGCCCCGCCGTCGCGCGCAGTCTTGCGTCCCACAAAATCGTTGGCCTGGATCGCCGTGGTGCCCTCGTAGATCGTCAGGATGCGCGCATCCCTGTAGAACTGAGCGGCGCCGGTTTCCTCGATGTAGCCCATGCCGCCGTGTACCTGGATACCTGCGGAGGCAACGTCGATCGACATTTCGGTGGACCAGCCTTTCACGATCGGCACCATGTGTTCGTAGGTAGCCGCGGCCTGCCTCCTCTTCTCGGCATCGGGATGGTAGTGCGCGATGTCGGCCCAGGCCGCGGCAAAGTAGGCCACGGCTCGCGCGGCCTCCGCTTGCGAGCGCATGAACATCAGCATGCGACGCACATCGGGGTGCTCGATGATGGGCACCGGCCCGGCGGAGCCCTCGACAGCCCGGCTTTGCACCCGCTCCTTCGCATACGCCGCCGCCTTCTGATAGGCGCGCTCGGCAATCGCCACGCCCTGCATCCCGACCTGGAAGCGGGCTGCGTTCATCATGATGAACATGTACTCGAGGCCGCGGTTTTCTTCGCCGACCAACTGGCCAATCGCGCCCGGGCCGACTTCGCCCTTGTCGTCACCGAACAGCAGCACCGCCGTCGGGCTCGCCTTGATGCCGAGCTTGTGCTCGATCGATGCGCAATAAACGTCGTTGCGCTTGCCGAGCGTGCCGTCCTCGTTGATCAGGCGCTTGGGCACTACGAAGAGCGAGATGCCCTTGACGCCTTCCGGGGCATCCGGCGTCCGTGCCAGCACCAGGTGCACGATGTTGTCTGCCAGATCGTGTTCGCCATAGGTGATGTAGACCTTCTGGCCGGAGATCCGGTAGGTGCCGTCGGTCTGGGGGACGGCACGGCTGCGCACGAGTGCCAG
>JAHEDN010000056.1:2265-5102 GCA_024641225.1 Burkholderiales bacterium
ATCGGAACCGGCCTGTGGCTCGGTGAGGTTCATCGTGCCGGTCCAGGTGCCGTCGACGAGCTTCGCCACGTACTTGTCACGCAGTTCTTCGCTTCCTGCGGTCAGCAGCGCCTCGATCGCGCCGTCGGTGAGCAGCGGACACAAGGCGAAGGACAGGTTCGCCGACTGCAGCATCTCCGTGCAGGCCGTGGCCACCAGTTTGGGCAGGCCCTGCCCGCCGTACTGCTGCGGGTGCTGCACCCCCTGCCACCCGGCCTCGACGAACTGCCGGAATGCCTCTTTGAAACCCGGCGTCGTCGTGACTTCGCCGTTGCTCCACGTCGCAGGCTTGATGTCTCCGGTCCAGTTCAGCGGCGCCACGACCTCGGTCATGAAGCGGGCGTTTTCCTCGAGTACGGCGGCCACGGTTTCATCGGTCGCATCCTCGCAGCCGGGCAACCTCTGGATCTCTTCCAGAGCAGCCAGCTCGCGCATCACGAACATCATGTCCTTCACGGGTGCGGAGTAGGTCATGTCGGTTCCTTGGAAGGTGACGCGGGGCACAGGCCAACGGTCGACGCCGCGGCGCTGCGCCCCGCATCGAGAGCGAATTCTCAGCCGAGCTCGTTGACCAGCTGCGGCACCGCCTCGAACAGGTCAGCCACGAGGCCGTAGTCGGCGACCGAGAAGATCGGCGCCTCGGGATCCTTGTTGATCGCCACGATCACCTTGCTGTCCTTCATGCCGGCAAGATGCTGGATCGCCCCCGAGATGCCCACCGCGACATAGAGCTCGGGTGCCACGACCTTGCCGGTCTGACCAACCTGCCAGTCGTTCGGGGCGAAACCGGCATCGACCGCGGCGCGCGATGCGCCAAGCGCCGCGCCGAGTTTGTCTGCCAGCGGCTCGAGAAGCTTGAAATTTTCCGCCGAACCCATGCCGCGGCCGCCGGAAACGACGACCTTCGCACCCTGCAGTTCGGGCCGGTCGCTCTTGGCGATTTCGCGCCCAACGAACTTCGAAAGCCCGGAGTCGGAGGCAGCCGCCAGTTCCTCGATCGCCGCTGCGCCGCCATCACCCGCGGCCTCGAAATTCGTGGGTCGCGCGCTGATCACCTTGATCGGATCGGTGGCCTGTACCGTAGCGATTGCGTTGCCCGCGTAGATCGGCCGGGAAAACGTGTCGGGTGACTCGACGCTGATGATGTCGGAGACCTGCCCGCAGTCGAGCAGAGCCGCCAGCCTTGGCAGTACGTTCTTGCCGAAGGCCGTCGCCGGCGCAAACACGTGCGAGTAGTTCTTCGCCACGGCCAGCGCCTGCGCGGCGACGTTTTCGGCCAGTTCGTCGGCGAGCTGCGGCGCATCGGCGTGCAGCACCTTGGTGACGCCGCTGATCTTCGCCGCCTGCTCGGCAACGGCCTTGCAGCCACTACCGACAACCAGCACATGGACGTCGCCGCCGGCCTTCGCCGCAGCAGTAACGGTGTTAAGGGTCGGGGCCCTCAAATTGCGGTTGTCGTGCTCGGCAATGACAAGTGCGGGCATTCGGCTTCTCCTGGGACTTGAAACCCCGCCTGCGCGGGGACGATCCTGCCGCTCGAACGAACGCTCAGATGACCTTGGCTTCGCCTTTCAGTTTCGCCACCAGCGTGGCGACATCGGGCACCTTGATGCCGCTCTTTCTCGACGGCGGCTCGGCTACCTTGAGCGTCTTGATGCGCGGCGCCGGGTCGACACCGAGATCGGCCGGCTTAATGGTTTCCAGCGGCTTCTTCTTCGCTTTCATGATGTTTGGCAGCGTCACGTAGCGCGGCTCGTTCATCCGCAAGTCCACAGACACGACCGCCGGCAGGCTCACGGACAACGTTTCCAGACCGCCGTCCACTTCGCGCGTCACCTGCGCCGCAGCACCGTCGACCACCATCTTCGACGCGAAAGTCGCCTGCGGCAGTCCGCAAAGCGCGGCAAGCATCTGCGCCGTCTGATTGGCGTCGTCGTCGATCGCCTGCTTGCCCATCAGGACCAACTGCGGCTTTTCCTTGTCGACCAGCGCCTTGAGGATCTTGGCGACCGCCAGCGGCTGCAGTTCGACGTCCGTGTCGACAAGGATCGCGCGGTCGGCGCCAATGGCCATCGCCGTACGCAGGGTCTCCTGACACTGCGGTACGCCGCAGGACACCGCCACGATCTCCGTCGCCTTGCCGGCCTCCTTGAGCCGCACCGCCTCCTCGACCGCAATCTCGTCGAAGGGGTTCATCGACATCTTGACGTTGGCGATGTCCACACCGCTGCCGTCGGACTTCACGCGGACTTTCACGTTGTAGTCGACGACGCGCTTGACCGAAACAAGGATCTTCATGGCGTCGAGGTCTCCGCAGGATTCCGGCGATTATACGAACCGCGCCTGCATCGCCCGCGGGCGCGCAAGGCTCCTGAGCCTGCGCTCTATTCGAAGAAGTACGGCCACCAGGCAGCCTCGATCCAGGCCCAGCCTCCGGCCACCAGCAGGTAGCGGAACAGCTTGCCGGCCGCGAACAGCAGCAGCGAAAGGTAGGGATTGAACCGCAGCCAACCGGCACCGACGCACAGGGCATCTCCGAAGAGCGGCACCCACGAGAACAGCAATGCCCAGTAGCCGTAGCGATGCAGCCAGATGATGGCTCGGCTGTCGGCGCGGTTTGGGATCATGCGCCCGAGCAGGTAGGAGGTCATACCGCCGAGCGTGTTGCCGACTGTCGCCACCGCGACCGCCTGCAGCAGCGCTTCGGGATGGCTGTGGATCACCGCAATCAGCACGATCTCGGAGCCGCCGGGCAGGATCGTGGCCGAGACGAAACTCGCGATGAACAGGCCGATGAA
>JAHEDN010000056.1:5112-10400 GCA_024641225.1 Burkholderiales bacterium
TCGCCCGCCGGTTGCGCTCATGCCGGCCGGCGCGAATTGTATGAGCCCGGCGCGGTCGTCGCACAAACGCTGAGATGCGCACACGGGCCACAGGGTTCCAGGCGCGACCGGCCCGCGATGGCGGGAGCTGCTGGACACTGGCAGCAATCAGCGAAGCCAGGCAGGCAGCGCAGGTCGACCCGCTGTCGCCTGCGCCAAGGATTACCAGATCGAGTCTTGTCGATTTCGGCCCTGATTGCCGGCTCGGGCCATCCTGGAAAGCACGCCTGCGTGGACCGAAGGCCGGCTCAGCGATAGCCGGCGCGGTCGAGAATGCGCTGCGCGGCGATCTGCCCCTTTCCGATCGAGGAAACGGGCACGCTCTCCGCCTTGTACTTCCCGAGCGAAGCAAGCGCCGCATTGTGGGTCTCGGCGCCCTTGACGACCGGCCACTCATTGTTGCCCTCGGCGAAGTACGCCTGCGCCTGGGGGGTGGCGAGATATTCGAGAAAGCGGATCGCAGCAGCACGGTTGGGCGAATGGCGGGCCACCCCGCCGCCGGAGATGTTCACGTGAGTGCCGGAAGTCGCCTGATTAGGCCACAGAAAGCCAACCCTCTGGACAACCTGCTGATCCTTCGGGTCGTCGGAGCGCAACAGGCGAACCCAGTAGTAGCTGTTGGTCAGCGCGACGCCGCATTCGCCACTGGCGACGGCACGGATCTGATCGGTGTCGCCCCCACGTGGCGGCCGCGCCATGTTGGCGACCATGCCGCGCGCCCAGGCCTCGGCCGCGGCTTCGCCACTGCGCTCGACCATGGCGCCCAGCAGCGACAGCATGTATGGGTGAGATCCCGATCGGGTGCAGACACGGCCGTTGTTGATCGGGTCAGCGAGTTTCTCGTAGGTATCGACCTCCTGCGGCCTTACGTTCGCCTTGTCGTAGACGATGACCCTCGCCCGCGTCGAAAAGCCGTACCAGCTGCCGTCGTTGGCGCGAAGTTGAGCCGGAATGCGATCGGCGAGGATCTTGGAATCAATTGGCTGAAACAGGCCATCGACCTGCGCCCGCCACAGCCGTGCCGCGTCGACCAGAAGCACGACATCAGCGGGGCTGTTCGCGCCTTCGCTCCTCAAGCGCTGCAGCAGCGGTTCATCGCCGAGCTCGAGGCGATTGATCCTGATGCCGGTCTGCTTCGTGAAATTGGCATACAGCGCCTCGTCAGTCTGGTAGTGGCGCGCCGAATAGAGGTTCAGCACCGGCTGCTGCGCCTGCCCCGAATCGGGCACAAACAGGCTGACCACTGCGACCACGACGAGCAGACCCCACACGAACTGTCCGGCGCCCACCCTCGGCTTCCGGTCGATACGAACTTCCGCCACCTAAGACCTCCGCGCTATTACCGGCCTGTGTCGGCTACCGCCGAGCACCCAAGACATAGGACCCAGGTTAACAAGAATGATTCTCAATTGCAAGTTGATCTTATTTAATCTGAACCAAGGCGAGCGGCGGCTGGCCGCGTCGGACATGGGCGGCCCATGACTTCGCCAGCACGAGACGAAAATCCCTCTGGACCGGACGCCGACGCAAGCGCCAGCGGCCCGCCTAGCCGCGCAGTCTTCAGCAGTTCGCGACTGAAGCCCGACCCTTCACCTTAACGAAGCGAGGCCCCTGACGCAGCCACAACTCGACCCTGTCACCGGGGTCGGACGCGCCCGCCGGGCAGACGCGCAAACCGCGGACACGCTCGCCGCCCCAATCGGGAACGAGCCTGGCGGCGCGGTCGGAGAATCAACCCTCCGGCATGCACGCCGCCGCCGAGTCCCGTTCACCGGCCGTCAAGATAGCCGAACAGATGAAGAAAAGCGTTGCCGAATGCGGCAGCATTCTCCGTCGATCTCACCGCCGCAAACCGCGCAGCCGCGCCGGCCGACCTGCGAGTCGGCGTCTGACCTGCGCGCGTTCTTCCGGACAAACCGATCGCCGACGGGACCCGTGTCAGACAAGCCGCGCATACTCATCGCCGACGACTCGCGCATCGTCCGGGCAATGCTTGCGCAGCACATCCGAGAACGATTCGACGTGCGCGAGGCCGCCGACGGCGAAGCGGCCTGGCAGGCGATGCTGCTCGATTCCTCGATCCGCCTCGTGATGACCGACCTGACGATGCCGAAGGTCGATGGCTTCGAACTGATTTCCCGCGCGCGCGCGTCCAAGGTGCAGCGCATCCGCGATTTGCCGCTGATCGTGATCTCGGGAACCGACGAGCAGGCGGAATGGCAGCAGGCCGCCGGACTCGGCGCCACCGACTTCATCTACAGGGGAGTCAGTGCGGTCGAACTGAACTCTCGCCTCGAAGTGCTGATCAAGCTGTCGGCCACGCGCGAGGCGCTGGCGGAGAGTCGCGCCGCGCTCGAATCGTCACGAACGGTCGATCCGGACACCGAACTGCTGCATCTGCCGTTCTTCGACCGCCAGGTGGAGAAGCTCATCTCGTATTCGCGCCGCAACCTGACCGACGTGGCGGTCCTCTGCGTTCAGATCGAGCTGTCGATGCCGCAATCGGAAGCGTGGGAGGGCGAGATCGAGCAGCGTGTGCGACTGGTCGCCCGCGCGTTGGCGTCGACCATACGACTGGAAGATCTCGCCACGCGCTCCGAGCGCGCCGAATTCTGCATCGCTACCCAGAGCGACGGCATAGCCGGCGTGCTTCAGTTCGCCGCAAGGCTTCGCAAGATCCTCGAGAACGCCGATGCCGCCGGCGGCGGCGTCGAAGTCTGGACCTACATCGGCGTGGCATGCCTGTCGGAGGACATGAGGCAGACCGCGGAACCATTGCGCCAGATCAGCCAGAAACGCGCCGAGCAGGCCCAAATGAGCCGATCGCGGCGTATCGTACTGGGCGCAGGAGAGGCGGGCCCCGGCGAACAGAAGTCGCGCACGGCCGAAGGCTCGATGGACGTGAATCTGGCGTTGACCCTGATCCGCTCAGGGCGCGCCGCCGAAGTGGTACCCCACCTGCCCCGGCTAGTGCATCAGCTACGCCCGTTGATGGCGCTGGTGCGGCAGCAAAAAGAACTCGCACTGTCGAACAAGGAGACGGTAGTCCATGGCAGCCTACAGGGAGTTCCACGCCAGATCGATCAACGATCGTGACGCCTTCTGGTCCGAGCAGGCCCAGCTCGTCGACTGGCATGCGCCTTTCGAACGGACGCTCGATTACTCGCGACCGCCGTTCGCCCGCTGGTTCGTCGGTGGCCGAATCAACCTGTGCCACAACGCAGTCGACCGGCACCTGGCAGAGCGCGGCGACCAGCCTGCGCTGATCTACGTCTCCACCGAGGTCGACGCCGAGAAGACCTACACGTTCAAGCAGCTGCATCGCGAGGTGAACCGCATGGCGGGAATCCTGCGCGATCTGGGCGTCGGCCGAGGTGACCGGGTTCTCGTCTACATGCCGATGATTCCGGAGGCTGCGTTCGCAATGCTCGCCTGCGCGCGGATCGGCGCGATCCACTCGGTGGTGTTCGGAGGCTTTGCGTCGGTGAGCCTTGCCTCGCGCATCGATGACGCGCAGCCGAAGGTCATCATCTCCGCCGACGCAGGCTCGCGCGCCGGCAAGGTGGTGCCCTACAAGGGCCTGCTCGACGAGGCGATCCGCCTGTCGAAGTTTCCGCCGGCGAAGGTGCTGCTCGTCGACCGCGGCCTGGCGACCATGGACAAGACCGCTGGGCGCGACGTCGATTACGCCGAACTGCGCGGCAAGCACATGAACGACGAGGTGCCGTGCGAGTGGCTCGAATCGAGCGAGCCCTCCTACATCCTCTACACGTCGGGCACGACCGGCAAGCCGAAGGGCGTGCAGCGCGATACCGGCGGCTATGCGGTGGCGCTCGCCGCTTCAATGAAGAACATCTACTGCGGCAACGCCGGCGAGACCTATTTCGCCACCAGCGACATCGGCTGGGTTGTCGGTCACTCGTACATCATTTACGGACCCCTGATAGCGGGCATGGCGACGATCCTGTTCGAAGGCACACCGATCCGCCCCGACGGCGGTATCTGGTGGAGCATCGTCGAGAAGTACAAAGTGACCGTGATGTTCTCCGCGCCGACGGCGATCCGGGTGCTGAAGAAGCAGGATCCGGCGTTCCTGCGCAAGTACGACCTGTCCACCCTGCGCCTGCTGTTCCTCGCCGGCGAGCCGCTCGACGAGCCGACTGCGCGCTGGATTGCCGACGGCCTGGGCAAACCGGTGGTCGACAACTACTGGCAGACCGAGACTGGCTGGCCGATCCTGGCCATCTGCCGCGGAGTCAATGCACTACCGTCGAAGTTCGGCAGTCCGGGGCTGCCGGTATACGGCTACGACGTCAAGCTGTTCAACGAGTCGACCGGCGCGGAGATCGCTGGCGCCAACGAAAAGGGAGTGGTGGCGATCGAAGGTCCGCTGCCGCCCGGATGCATGACGACCGTGTGGGGCGACGACGACCGCTTCGTCACGACCTACTGGCAGAGCGTGCCGAACCGGTTGGTCTACTCGACATTCGACTGGGGCATCCGTGACGCCGACGACTACTTCTTCATCCTTGGCCGCACTGACGACGTGATTAACGTCGCAGGCCACCGCCTCGGCACGCGCGAAATCGAGGAGTCGATCAGTTCGCACGCGGCCATCGCCGAGGTCGCTGTCGTCGGCGTCGCCGACCAGCTCAAGGGACAGGTCGCGATGGCTTTTGCGGTTGTCAAGGATTCAAATTCGATCGCCACGCGCGAAGCGAGGCTGGCCCTCGAGGGCGACGTGATGCGACTGGTCGACAGCCAGCTCGGCGCGGTCGCGAGGCCCTCCCGTGTGCATTTCGTCACTGCGCTGCCGAAGACCCGTTCCGGCAAGCTGCTGCGCCGCTCGATCCAGGCGCTCTGCGAGGGCCGCGACCCGGGCGACCTGACGACCATCGAGGACCCGACCGCGCTCGAGCAGGTGCGCACCGCCGTCAAGCCGGCCGCATGATGCGCGGCGCGGCATGACCGCCGCGGAGACGACGAGCTACGTGCTTGGGCAGCTGGCGCTGCCGCCAACGTCCCTGGTCGTCGCTGCGCTTGCTGGCGCGCTGCTTGCACTGCGCACGCGCGCCGCCGGCACCGCGCTCGCCGTTCTGAGCCTGCTCTCGCTGCTGGCACTCTCCACGACATATGTCGCGCAGGCGCTGGTGCGCACGCTGGAACCCCCACCGCTGCACGCGGCGCAGTACATTGACCCGCAGGCGATCGTCATCCTGGCCGGTGGCCGCGTGCGGGCCTCGCCGGAA
>JAHEDN010000057.1 GCA_024641225.1 Burkholderiales bacterium
GGCGAAAGCCGACCTGCGCACCGAGATGGTGGGCGAGTTCCCTGAGTTGCAGGGCCTGATGGGCCGCTACTACGCGCAGCACGACGGCGAACCCGCCGATGTGGCCGACGCGATCGAGGAGCATTACCGGCCGCGTTTCGCCGACGATGACCTGCCGGCCAGTCCGGTCGGCACCTGCGTGGCGTTGGCCGACAAGCTGGAAACGCTGGTCGGGCTGTTCGGCGTCGGCGAGAAACCCACCGGCGACAGAGACCCGTTCGCGCTGCGCCGCCACGCGATCGGCGTGCTGCGCATGCTGAGCGAGAAAAGGCTGCCGCTGGAGATCGATGCGCTGCTGGCGACGTCCGAGCAGGCCTTCAACGGCATGAAGTCGTTCAAGCCGGCCGCGTCGGAACTCGCCGGCTTTCTGTACGACCGCCTTCGCGGACTGTTGCGAGAAAAGGGTTACAGCGTCAATGAAGTCGAGGCCGTGGTCTCGCTGGCACCGCAGCGGATCGACGACGTCGCCGAACGGCTGGCCGCCGTGCGCGCCTTCATGCAGCTGCCGGAGGCCGAAAGCCTGGCCGCAGCCAACAAGCGCATCGGCAACATCCTCAGGAAGTCCGAAGGCGCCGCCGCGAGCTTCGACGCCGCGCTGCTGTTCGAGCCGGCGGAGAAAGCGCTCGCCGAAGCCTTCGCAAGGACATCGCCGCAGGCGCAGCAACTCCTGGCGGCGGGGGATTATGCCGGCAGCCTCAAGGCACTGGCCCCGCTGAAAGTGCCCGTGGACCAGTTCTTCGACGACGTCATGGTCAACGTCGACGATGCAAAGCTGCGTGCGAACCGGCTGGCGCTGCTCGTCCAGCTTCGCGCGCAGATGAACCGTGTCGCCGACCTCGCTCTGCTCGCCGCCGGCTAGAAATCGGGGTCAGACTCCAATTTCCTACACAAGATGCATCGGTATCCAATGCAGTTGGATCACCATCGTCGACTCGGTGGAAGACTGGCCTCCGACGAAATTGGAGTCTGACCCCGATTTCAGATGAACCACCTGCGTTCGGCGGTCTACCTGCTGCTGCTGACGTTGACGGTGATTCCGTGGGCGCTGGTCGTGCTGGCCGCATACGTACGGCCGGTGGCGACGCGATACCGGCTGTGCACCATGTGGACGCGCTTCGCGATCCTTGCTGCGCGGCACGTCTGTGGCATCACGTGGCGGATCGAGGGCTGGGAGAACCTGCCCGACGGACCGGCAATCCTCCTGCCCAAGCACCAGTCGAGCTGGGAGACGTTCTGGCTGCCCTCGTTCGTTCCGCGGCAGCTGACCTTCGTCTACAAGCGCGAGCTTCATCTGGTGCCGTTCTTCGGCTGGGCGATGGCGTCGCTGAAGATGATCAACATCGACCGCAGCCGCGGGCAGGACGCCTTCGAGCAGGTGGTCCGGCAGGGGGGCGAGCATCTGCGCGATGGCTGGTGGATCGTGATCTTTCCCGAGGGCACGCGCACGCCACCCGGCTCGACCCGGCGTTACAAGACTGGCGGCGCCCGACTGGCCGTGCGCACGGGCACACCCGCGGTGCCGATCGCGGTCAACAGCGGCGAAGTCTGGCCGCGCCGCGCCTTCCTGAAGACGCCAGGCGAGATCACGATCAGCATCGGCACTCCAATCTCGACCGAAGGCAGGACCGTCGATCAGGTTTCGTCGCTCGTAGAATCGTGGATCGAAACGGAAATGCGGCGGCTCGCGCCACACCGCTACAGCGGACCTTACGTCGGCGCCAGCCGGGTCGACGCGAAGAGCCGCAACAGTCCCACCACTGCCATTTGAAGCGAACCGCGCCACTCCAAGCGCAGCAGCTGCCCCTCGATTTCGGCGAGCGGGCGGGCGCGCCGTCCGCGCCGCCCGCAGCCCGCGGCGGCCGTCACCTTAGCGTCGGCCATGATCCGATTCGCTACACGCTGCGCCGCGCGCGTCGCCGTTCGATCGGCTTCACCATCGACGATCGCGGCTTGACGATCGCCGCGCCACGCTGGGTCAGCCTCGCTGAAATCGAGGCGGCGATCGCCGAGAAACAGCGCTGGATCCGCCGCAAGATGACGGAGTGGCGCGAGTGGCGCGCGCGCCAGCCATTGCCGCACGTGCATTTCGGTGACGGCGGCACACTGCTGCTGCTCGGCCGCACGGTGACGCTGCGCGTGCGCCCCGCGGCCGAACGCACGCACCTGGCGGACGGCGCCGGCGACACGGAGCTGCGCATTGCGCTGCCCGCGCAGGCCGGCGAATCACAGGTGCGCGATGCCGTGCTGTCGTGGCTGAAGGCCGAGGCTAACCGCGTCCTCGATGGGCGCCTGAAGCTGCTCGCAGCCGGACTCGACGTGCGGCCGCGCTCGTGGTCGCTGTCCTCCGCCCGCTCGCAGTGGGGGGCGTGCACGCAGGATGGCCACATCCGCCTGAACTGGCGGCTGGTGCATTTCTCGCTCCCCGTGATCGACTACGTGGTCGCGCACGAACTGGCGCACCTGAAGGAGATGAACCACAGCCCGCGCTTCTGGCAGACGGTCGGCGAACTGCTGCCGGGATTCGAGTCGGCGCGCGACGAAGTGAAGAAGCTCGACCTGGCATCGCTGCCAATCTGAGCTGCGCCGGCCTGCCACGAACATCTGTTTGACCCGAGCGACCTGCCCGCTCCGTCGGGTGCAGGCCGGCAGTCCGTGAGCCGCGCCGTTTCGATCCGCTCCCGGGGCATTTCGTTGCCGCCGGTGCGCGGCCTGTCGCAGCACCTGCCGATCGCCTCGCCGCCTGCGCTACGCTGCGAACCTTCCGTTTCCTTCCGCCTGAAGATCCGCCATGAGAATCCTGCACACGATGCTGCGCGTCGGCGACCTGCAAAGGTCGGTCGACTTCTACACCCAGGTGATGGGCATGCAACTGCTGCGCACGACCGATCGCCCCGACCAGAAGTACTCGCTGGCGTTCGTCGGCTACGGCGCGGAATCGGAACACGCCGTGCTCGAGCTCACCTACAACTACGGCGTCGACAAGTACGACATGGGCGGCGCATTCGGTCACATCGCCATTGCGGTGGACGATGCGTACGCGGCCTGCGAAAAGATCAAGGCCGCCGGCGGCAACGTCACGCGCGAGGCCGGTCCGGTGAAGGGCGGCACGACGGTCATTGCCTTCGTCACCGACCCGGACGGCTACAAGATCGAACTGATCCAGACACGGCGCTGAGCCGCCAATCACTTCGCGAGGATTGACGATGTTCAAGCGCTTCTTCGCCGCGGCGATCGGCGCCCTTCCGCTGGCTGCCCTGTCGATCGAGCCGCCGCCGGCCGCAGCGCCGCGACCGGTCCAGGACACCTATTTCGGCGTGACCCTGAACGATCCGTTCCGTCACTTCGAGAACCGCGACGATCCCGAGGTCAGCCGCTGGATGCGCGCGCAGGCCGACTATGCGCGTGCGGTCCTTGACGAGATTCCCGGCCGGGCGAAGCTGGCGGAGCAGATCAGGACCTTCGACGATGCGGTCGCTGCGCGCGTGGTCGATGTGCAGCGTCGCCCGGGCGACCTGCATTTCTACGAAAAGCGCGGCGTGGCCGACAACCAGTTCAAGCTCTACGTGCGCAAGGGCCTCAGCGGCACCGAAAAGCTGCTGGTCGACCCGGAGGAGATCGGCAGGAAAGACGGGCGGCCGCACGCGATCAACTACTTCGTTGCGTCGAACAACGGCCGCCTGCTCGCCTACGGCATGTCGGCCGGCGGCTCGGAAATGGCTGAGATCCACGTCATCGACACCGAGACCGGCCGCCGCGTGATGGGGCCGATCACCCGCGCGCGCTATGGTGGCGTGGCGTGGCTGCCCGACGACAGCGGCTTCTTCTTCACCCGCCAGCAGGAGATGAAGCCGGGGATGGCCGACGTCGAACGCGACCAGAAGCTGCGCTCGCTGTTCGTCAAACTCGGGGCGGCTGTCGATAAGGCGCCGAGCGTGCTCGCGTTCGACACGGCCGGCGTGTCGATCAAGGAAGGTGGCGAGTCCCCCTACGTCTTCCCGCTGCCGGGCACACGGTGGGCCGGAGGCTACGTCTCGCACGGCACCGACCGCGAATTCTCGCTCTACGTGGCACCTCTCGCCGAGGTCGTGGCCGGCCGCGCCAAGTGGCGCAAGGTGATCGATCGCAGCGACGACGCGACCAACTTCGAAGTCATCGGCGACCGACTCTTCGTGCTGACGCACAAGGACGCTTCCCGCTTCAAGATCGTCGAGACGTCGCTGGTCGCGCCCGATCTTGCCAAGGCGCGCGTGGTGATGGCCGAAGGCGCGGGGGTAATTACCGGGCTCGCCCGCGCCTTGGACGGGCTCTACGTCAGCCGTCGCGACGGTACGGTGTCGCGGCTCTTTCACATCGGACCGGCCAAGGACGCCCGTCCAGTCGAAGTGAAGCTGCCGTTGGCGGGCAGCTTCGAGTTCGCCGGTGTCGATCACCGTATTCCCGGGGTGCTGCTGACGCTGCAGTCGTGGACGCGCGCGCCACAGATCTATCGCGTCGCCGGCGCCGCGGCCAGGTTCAACGTCACCAATACGCAATTGCAGCCGCGCGGTCCCTATGACGCCCTGCCGGACTACGTCGCCACTGAGGTACTCGTGCCGAGCCACGATGGCGCGCAGGTGCCACTGTCGATCATCCACAAGAAAGGCATCGAACTCGACGGGACGCACCCGACGCTGCTGTACGGCTACGCCAGTTACGGCATCACCGATGAGCCGTGGTTCTCGCTGTGGCGGCTCGCCTGGCTCGAGCGCGGCGCCATCTTCGCGGTGGCCAATCCGCGCGGCTCGGGCGCGTTCGGGCAGGACTGGTACCTCGCCGGCAAGCAGGCCAACAAACCGAACACCTGGAAGGACTTCATCGCGACCGCCGAGTACCTGGTCAAGCAGCGCTACACGTCGCCGGCAAAGCTCGGCATCTGGGGCGGCAGCGCGGGCGGCATCCTCGTGGGCCGGGCAATGACCGAGCGACCGGACCTGTTTGCCGCGGTCGTGGCTTCGGTCGGGGTCTTCGACACCGTGCGCGCCGAACTGACGCCGAACGGCGTGCCGAACATCCCCGAGTTCGGCACGCACAAGACCGAAGAGGGCTTCCGCGCGCTGCTCGAAATGAGCACCTACCAGCACATCCGCGACGGGGCGAAGTATCCGGCCGTGCTGTTCACGCACGGCGTAAACGACCCGCGCGTCGAGGTCTGGGAGAGCACGAAGGCCGCGGCACGCCTGCAACAGGCCACGGCCAGCGGCAAGCCCGTGCTGCTGCGCCTTGACTACGAGTCGGGCCACGGCATCGGCAGCACCAAGGCCCAGCGCAACGCCGAGCGGGCTGACGTGCTGTCATTCCTGCTGTGGCAGTTCGGCGAAGCGGGCTTTCAGCCGCAGTAGCGGCCCTCAGTCTGCGACGGGCAGCGCCGCACGCCTTGCCAGGGCAACGAAAGCGTCGACTGGAAGTGTTTCGGCGCGGGCGCCCGGATCGATTCCGCAGCCGGCGATCGCGCGGTCCGTCAGGTGATCGGCCAGCGCGTTGCGCAGCGTCTTGCGGCGCTGGCCGAAGGCGGCAGTGACGATCCTTGCAAACACCGTCGCATCGACGGCCGCGAGTTCGGTTTCCGGCCTCGGAACCAGGCGGACGATGCTCGAATCGACCTTCGGCGGCGGCGAAAAGGCGCCGGCCGGGACATTGAACAGCCGCGCCACTCGATAGCGGAACTGGAGCATCACCGACAGCCGGCCGTAGTCCCTGCCACCGGGTTCGGCGACCATCCGGTCGACCACCTCCTTCTGCAACATGAAGTGCTGGTCGCGCACGCGCGGGGCGATCGGTAGCAGCACGAACAGCAGCGGCGTGGAGATGTGGTACGGCAGATTGCCGACGACGCGCAGCGGCCGATCGTCGACAGCGGCAAGTGCCCGCCAGTCGAGAATGAGGGCGTCGCCCTCGATCAGGTCGAGTTGCAGCGGAGTGAAGCGGCTGCGCAGCCGAGCGGCCAGATCTCGATCGATCTCGACGGCGGTGATCGATCCCGCGCGCGCGACCAGTGGCGCGGTCAGCGCGCCGAGCCCCGGACCGATTTCGACGATGCGCTCGCCGGGCCGCGGGTCGACCGCGGCCACGATGCGCTCGACATAGTGCACATCGTGCAGGAAGTTCTGCGAGAACCGGCGCCGCGCGCGATGGCCTTCCATCAACGCGCGGTCATCGGCGTCTCGCGCCGGTGCCACCACTCGCGGAATTCGCGGCATCGGCCGTCAGGCGCAAAACTGGCGGCCAGCACGCCGTCGAGTTCGACGAAGGAGCCCGCCGGCAGACGCTCGAAAGTCGCCTGCCATCGCGCGTAGGCGGTGTCGCCATCCAGCCCGATCGGTTGCGCGGCAACAGTTACGTTGCGCTGGCTGTCCTGCGCGCCCTCGGTCCAGTAGCGCCGGATCGCGTCGCTGCCCACCATCGGCGGCTCGAAGGGCGTCTCGTAATAGGCAGCGTCATCCGTGAACAGCTTCAGTGCAGCCCATGGATCGCCTGCGATCCACGCCTCACCGTAGCGGCGCAACCATGAACCGAACGCTTGTGGGGCAATCATGCCTTGGCGTCGACTCCCGATGCGAGCCGGTCGGCCAGCGCAAGGGCGGCCTTCATGCTGCCGGCGTCGGCGGTGCCCTTGCCGGCCAGATCGAGCGCGGTGCCATGATCGACCGACGTACGAACGAAAGGCAGACCGAGCGTGACGTTGACGCCGTGTCCGAAGCTGGCGTGCTTGAGCACCGTAAGGCCCTGGTCGTGGTACATCGCCAGCACCGCATCGAAGCGCGACAGCGTCGAGGGCACGAACAGCGTGTCGGCCGGCAACGGGCCGGCGGCGTCGATGCCGCGCGCACGCGCGGCGGCCAGCGCAGGCGCGATGACTTCGATCTCCTCGCGACCCAGGTGGCCGCCTTCACCGGCGTGCGGGTTCAGCCCGGCCACACCGATGCGCGGCTGCGCAATGCCGAAGCGGGCACGCAGCTCACGGTGCAGCACGTCGAGCGTGGCCGCGAGTGAATCCGACGTGATCGAGGCCGCCACGTGCGCAAGGGGCAGGTGGGTGGTGGCAAGCGCGACCCGCATGCCGCCGCCGACGAGCAGCATCACGACGTGCGACGCGTTCGTGCGCTCGGCCAGGAACTCCGTGTGGCCGGTGAACGGCACACCGGCGTCGTTGATCACCCCCTTGTGCACCGGCGCGGTGACCATCGCGCGGTATCGCCCTCGCCGGCATCCGTCGATCGCGGCGTCGAGCATGCGCAGCACGTAGCGCGCGTTGCCTGTGTCGAGACGGCCGGCGACGACCGGCGCCCCGGTCGCGATGTGCTCGACCGCCACATGGGGCGGCAGCGGCCACGGGATGCCCGTGATCGATGCCGCCTCGCGAAGCAGTTGCGAATCGCCGAGCAGCAAGGTCGGCACTCCCGAGGCGACCGCGGCGACGACGGCAATCTCCGGTCCGATGCCCGCCGGCTCGCCGGTCGTGATTGCGATCGGCTCGTTCATGCGAGCGTGTCGCGTCGCTGGGAACCGGCGCCCGCGCCGTGCCAGGAAGGACGGCTATGCGTCCTCGAGTCGGTACTCGACATAGGTGCGGTCGCGCAACTGGCGAATCCATTCCAGGTACGCCTCCTCGGCCTTGCGCTGCCGCAGCGCCTGCCGCGCCGCCAGCCGGTTGCGCTCGACCGGTGATTCCTCGGTACGGCGTTCCATCACCTGGACAAGGTGCCAGCCGAAGGGCGTCGCGATCGGCTGACTGACCTCACCCGGTTTCAACAGTGCCATCGCGCGTTCGAACTCCGGCACCGTGTCGCCGGGATAGAGCCAGCCGAGGTCGCCACCGCGTGTGGCGGTCGAATCGACCGAGTGCAGTCGCGCGAGCTGGCCGAAGTCCTGTCCTCCCCTGACCACGCGCTCGCGCAGATCGAGCAGCCGGCGCCGCACTTCCGCCTCCGGCGTCAACTCCGACACCCGCAGCAGGATGTGACGCGCGTGGGTCTGTTCGACCGGCCCGGTCGCCAGCCGGCCTTCCGTGGCGTCGCGCCTGCCGATCAGCTTGAGGATATGGAAGCCGCCGGGACTGCGCACCAGTGGCGCCAGTTCGCCCGTCTTGAGGTCCTTCACCGCATCGAGAAACAGCGTCGGCAGCCGGTCGGCAGTCCGCCACCCGAGCGCACCGCCGGCCAGCGCCTCAGGGGCGCTTGAGCTGCTGGCCGCAAGGCGGGCAAAGTCAGCACCGCCGCGCAGCTGGCCGATCAGGTCTTCGGCCTGCCGGCGTGTCGCCTCGATGCGGTCGGTCGAGGCGTTGTCCGGGACGCGCAGCAGGATCTGTGCGATGTTGTATTCGACCGCGCCGGCGTTCACGCCCGCCTGCTCGGCAAGGAAATTGTCGATCTCGCCCTCCGAGATGACGATGCGGCTGTCGACCTCGCGATCGCGCAGGCGCGACGTGATGATGTCGTCGCGCACGTCGTTGCGAAACCGGACAAACGAAATTCCCTGCTTCTCGAGCTGGTCGCGGAACTGCGGCAGGCTCGTACCGTTCTGCTCGGCGATACGTGCAACGGCCGCATTCACCGTCGCGTCGTCGACCCGCACGCCGGACTCCCGTGCCAGCTGGAGCTGCGCCCGGTCGATGATCATCCGCTCGAGCACCTGTCGGCGCAATGCGGCCGGCGGCGGTGCGGCGATGTTCTGCCGGCGCAACTGCGACATCGCGATCTGCGTGCGCGCCTCGAGTTCGGACTCGGTGATCGCCGCGTCGTTGACGACTGCAACGATGCGGTCCAGCGGTCTCGAAGTGGTCGCTGAAGCAGGCGCGGGGACGGGGGCCTGCGCCATGGCGGCCGCAGCCCACGCAAGCGCAAGCGCGCCGGCAGCAGCGCATCGAATCAGCAAGGCAAGGATCCTATTCATAGTCCTCATAGCGCCCGAAAGACGTCTGGCGCGGATCGATTGGCTCGTAGCCCGGGATGCTACGCCGCAGCTGATCGAGCAGGCCGGTGCCGATCGAGGCCACTCCATTGAGCTGAAGCTGAAACAGCAGCGCGGTGGTCGTGCCTTCACCGAGGGTGACGAAGCTCTGGCCGACAACGCGGACTGCCCAGCAGTCGTCGCGGTACTCGAAGCCCGCAAGCAGTTCGACCCAGCGCCCGTCGCGGATCGAATAATTGGCGCGGCCGACACCATACCAGCGCGCCGAGATCGGCCATTGCGCGGCAAAGTCGATCTGCTCGATCTCGTCGAGCTTGTACCGGTAGGCGAGGCTCAGCACCGAGCCCGCCCGCGGCTGCCAGCGCAGCGCAGCGGCGGCGCGGACCAGCCGTCGCTCGAGCGTCGAGTGCTGCACGTACAGATCGGTAATCCAGCCGCGCGCAATCACTCCGCGCAATTCGGCCAGGACATCCGACTCCGAACCGGAGCGCGCCGTCGTAGAGGGCAGTGTCACGCGGTCGGACGTGAAGTAGAAGCGCTGGCCGACGGCAGCGCGCAGCCGTTCGGCCCCGGTAACCGGATCGAGCACGCGTCCGACCAGCGCCGCCGTCAGCTGGTTGGCCTCGCTGATCCGATCGTTGCCCGAGAACAGGTTCTCGCGAAACAGCTGCGTGAAGTTGAAGTCCGCCTCCGCCGTATCGAAGACCGGCAGCGTCGACTGATCGCGGTAGGGGGTATAGGCATAGAAGAGGCGCGGCTCGAGAGTCTGCAGCGAAGACTCGCCGAACCAGCGCCCCTCGCGCTCGAAGACGAGACCACCGTCGACCGAGGCCAGCGGCAGCGATCGGGTCGGCCGCTTGTCAAGGCGGGCGGGATCGTCGAGTTCGTACCACGTCGCGTGCCACTGCACGCGCGGGACGAGGAAATAGCCGGGCCCGCGCAGCGGATACGACAGTGTCGGGTTGACGATGAAACGCGAGCCGTTCTCCAGCGTCGGATGCTCGAAGCGTGTCGCGTCCATCAGCAGGCCCGCGTCGAAGCCGGCGAACCGGGGTGCAGTTGCGCTGAAACCCAATTGAGGAACGCGTTCGTAGGGCTTGACCACCGGATCGAACGGATCTTGCAGCGTCTGGTTCTTCTGGACGTGAAACAGCGAACTCCAATGCTTCTGCGCGTATTGCAGGAACGCCTCCTGCGGCAAGACCAGCCTCGACGCGCCGGCGATCGTCCGCGAGTAGTCGGAAGGGACGAGGTCATCGGATACCCGGGCGTAATTG
>JAHEDN010000058.1 GCA_024641225.1 Burkholderiales bacterium
AGACGATCAACTTCGGCTGCACCGAAAGCGCGCGGGCGATGCCGAGCCGCTGCCGCTGCCCGCCCGAGAATTCGAACGGGTACTTGACCATCTGGTCCGGCCGCAGGCCGACGCGCTCGAACAGTTGCGCGACGCGATCGCGGCCGGTGGCCGCCGACATGTCCTCGAAGTTGCGCATCGGCTCGGCGACGATGTCGGCGGCGCGGATGCGCGGGTTGAGCGATGAATACGGGTCCTGGAACACCGCCTGCAGTTCGCGCCGTACCGGCCTCACCTCCGCCGGACTGAGCTTCTCGATGTGCCGGCCGCGCCAGATGATCTCTCCCGAGGTCGGCTCCTGCAGGCGCAGGATCAGCTTGCCGGTGGTCGACTTGCCGCACCCCGACTCGCCGACCAGCCCGAGCGTCTCGCCACCGCCGATCCAGAAGCTGACACCGTCGACCGCGTGCACCTTGGCGCCGCTGCGGCCAAACCAGCCCTGCTGCGTCGGGTAGTGCTTGACGAGGTTGCGCACCTCGAGCAGCAACTCGCCGGAAGGCTTCGCGGTCTTCATGCGAACGCCTCCGTTACGCGCGTCGAGGCGGGTGCGCCGACCGGGTTCCAGCAGGCGGCCCAGTGGTCGGCTCCCTGCGGCTCGAGCGGCGGCGCGTCGCGCGCGCAGCGCTCGATCGCGTTCGGGCAGCGCGGCGCGAACAGGCAACCCGGAGCCGGATCCTTCAGCGACGGGACCATGCCGGGGATCTCGACCAGCCGCTTGCCGGTCTCGTTGACCGAGTCGCCGAGGTGCGGCATCGAGCCGAGCAGTCCTCGCGTGTAGGGGTGGCGCGGGCGAGCGAACAGTTCCTCGATCGGCGCCTCTTCGACCTTGCGGCCGGCGTACATCACGACCACGCGCTGCGCCATCTCGGCGACCACGCCGAGGTCGTGCGTGATCAGGATGATTGCCGCGCCGGTTTCGCGGTGCAGCTCGCGCATCAGCTCGAGGATCTGCGCCTGGATCGTCACGTCGAGCGCGGTCGTCGGCTCATCCGCAATGAGTAGCCGCGGCCCGCAGGCGAGCGCCATCGCGATCATCACCCGCTGCCGCATGCCGCCCGAGAGTTCGTGCGGATACTGGGTGATGCGCCGCTCGGCCTCGGGGATGTGAACCTTGCGCAGCATCTCGATCGCCCGCGCCGTCGCCTCCTTCTGCGACATGCCCCGGTGCAGCACCAGCGCCTCGGCGATCTGCCGGCCGATCGTCAGCACCGGGTTGAGCGAGGTCATCGGCTCCTGGAAGATCATCGAGATAGCGTTGCCGCGGACCTTGCGCATCTCCGGCTCGCTGAGCTCGAGCAGGTTGCGGCCGTCAAACTCGATGCGGCCGTCGGCGATGCGCGCCGGCGGCATCGGCAGCAGGCGCAGGATCGACATCGACGTGACGCTCTTGCCGCAGCCTGACTCGCCAACGATGGCGAGCGTCTCGCCGGCGTTGACCTCGAAGCTGACGCCGTCGACCGCGCGCACGATGCCGTCACGGGTATGGAAATGCGTCTTCAGGTTCTCGACGCGTAGCAGCGGCTTGGCGTTGCTGGCCATCGCTTACATCCGCCTGGCCAGCCGCGGATCGAGCGCATCGCGCATGCCGTCGCCGAGCAGGTTCACCGACAGCACGGTCAGCGACAGGAAGATGCCGGGAAACAGCAGGATCGTCGGCGCGACCTGGATCAGGCTCCTCGCCTCGGCCATGATGTTGCCCCAGCTCGGAATGTTCGGCGGCGTGCCGGCCCCGACGAAGGACAGGATGGCCTCCGTGATCATCGCCGAGGCGCAGATGTAGGTCGCCTGCACCAGCAGCGGAGCCAGCGTGTTGGGCAGGATGTGCTTGGCCAGGATCGCCGGCAGGCGGGTCCCGGAAGCGATCGCCGCCTCGACGTAAGGCTGTTCGCGCAGCGTCAGCACCAGCGAACGCACCAGCCGCACGACCCGCGGCACCTCGGTGATCGCGATGGCCATGATCACGTTCTCGAGGCTGGCGCGGGTCAGCGAGATCAGCGCGATGGCCAGCAGCACCGACGGAATCGACATCAGGCCGTCCATCACGCGCATCATCACGGCGTCGAGCCAGCGCAGATAACCGGTGATGAGCCCGATCGTCAGCCCGACCGTCGTGGCCAGCACCGCCACCGCCAGACCGACCAGCAGCGACACGCGCGTGCCGTAGATCACCCGACTGTAAACGTCGCGGCCGAGCATGTCGGAACCGAACCAGTACTCGGCGCTCATCGGACGCATGCGCCTGATCGGCGACAGCGCCTGCGGGTCGATCGTGCCGAGCAGCGGCGCAAAGACCGCGACCAGCACCATCAGCAGCAGCACGATGGCGCCGGCAATCGCGGTCGGGTGCCGGCGCAGCGCGTCCCTGAACCAGTGGACAGTCGGCGAAACCGACCTGGGCGCGGAAAGAGCGACTGCGCTCATGTCAGTAGCGGATCCGCGGGTCGAACAGCGAATAGCTGAGGTCGACCAGCAGGTTGACCACCACGTACACCGCCGAGAACAGCAGCGTGACGCCCTGGATGATCGGATAGTCGCGGCGCAGGATCGCATCGACCGTCAGCCGGCCGAGCCCGGGAATTGCGAATACGGTCTCGGTCACGACCACGCCACCGATCAGCAGCGCCACGCCGATACCGATGATGGTGACGATAGGCACTGCGGCATTCTTCAGCGCATGCCGGGTGAGCACCGTGCCCGGCGCGAGACCCTTGGCAGTGGCCGTGCGCACGTAGTCCTGCGCCAGCACATCGAGCATCGTCGCCCGCGTGATGCGCGCGATCAGCGCCATGTAGACCACGCCGAGCGCAACGCTCGGCAGGATCATGTGGCTGATGAACGGCCAGAATCCCTCGCTGAAGCTGCGGTAACCCTGCACCGGCAACCAGTCGAGCCAGACCGCGAAAAAGAAGATCAGCCCGTAGGCGATGACGAACACCGGCACCGAGAAGCCGAGCACCGCCAGCGCCATTACGAAGCGGTCGATCCAGCCGCCGGCGCGCGCCGCGGCCAGCACTCCCAGGGGCACGGCGAGCCCGACCGCGACAATCAGGGTGCACACGGTCAGCGCCAGCGTCGGCTCGACCCGCTGCGCGATCAGCGTTGACACCGGAAGTTTGGTGAAGATGGAGGTACCCAGATCACCGCGCGCGAGATCACCCAGCCAGCCGCCGAAGCGCACCATGTAGGGCTGATCAAGCCCGAGCTGGGCGCGAATACGGGCGATGTCCTGCTCGGTCGCGATGTCGCCGGCAATCACCGCCGCCGGATCACCCGGACTGATGTACAGCAGCGAAAAGACGAACAGCGCCACCACCCCCATCACGGGAATGGTGGCGAGCAGGCGCTTGACGGTATAGCGGAGCATCGAGAGAAAAGAAGCGCCGGGAGACGTCCCTGTCCCCCGGCGATTTACTGCGCCCGCGGATGGGCGCCGCTCACTTCAGACTACTTTTTCTCGACGTTCCACAGGAACGTCACCGGCGAGACGATCACGCCGGACAGGTTGCTGCGGAATGCCGTCGGGATGATGAACTGCGCGGTCGGGATGTAGGGCACGGTTTCGAACGCACGCTTCTGCATCTCCTCGGCAATCTTCTTCTGGTCGGCCTGCGTCGGCGCGTTGAACCACGCATCACGCAGTTCTTCCAGCTTGGCATCGGTCGGCCAGCCGAACCACGACTTCTCGCCCGCGCCGCGCAGTGGCGAGTTCAGCGCCGGCGACGTGATGTCCGGACCAACGAACCAGGTGTGAAACACGCTCCACCCGCCTTTGTCGATCGGCTCCTTCGACGAGCGACGCGTGATCAGCGTGCCCCAGTCGCTGGCGGCCAGCTCGACGTTCAGGCCGATCTTGCGTAGCAGTTCCTGCGTCACCAGCGCCTGCGCGTGCACGATCGGCTGGTCGGTGGCCGTCATCAGGATCACTTTCTCGCCCTTGTAGCCGGCTTCCTTGACCAGCGCCTTGGCTTTTTCGACGTCACGCTTGCCGGTCAGCGCCTCCGAGCCCACGGTGCTCGCCATCGGCGTGCCGCAGGTGAAGTACGACGGGCAGGGCTTGCCGTTCTTCGGGTCGCCGGCGACCGCGATCGCGTAGTCCTTCTGATCGACCACGGCGAGCACCGCCTGCCGCATCTTCACGTTGTTGAACGGCGGCTGCAGGTGGTTGAAGCGCAGCAGTCCGATCGAGCCGAGCGGATCGACGCTCTCGACCTTGATGTCCTTGTTCCTTGCCACGATGGGCACCAGGTCGACCGGGACCTGCTGCCACCAGTCGACCTCACCACCGTTGAGCGCCGCCGCGGCGGTGGCCGCATCCGGGATGTAGATCCACTCGACACGGTCGACCTTGACCACCTTGCCGCCGGCGCCCCAGCTCGGCGCCTCCTTGCGCGGCACGTAGTCGGTGTTCTTGACGTATACGACCTTGTTGCCCGGCACCCACTCGGCCTTGACCATCTTGAACGGGCCGGAGCCGGTCGGGTCGGTGACCTGGGTGAAGGCGTCGGTCTTGGCGATGCGCTCGGGCATGATGAACGGCACGTTCGACGACGGCTTGCCGAGCGCTTCGAGCACGTACGGGAACGGCTTCTTCAGCTTCAGCCGGAAGGTCTTGTCGTTGACCGCTGTCCACGATTCGGTCATCTCGCCCAGTTTCTGGCCGAAGACGTCGCGCTTGGCCCAGCGCTCGATCGAGGCGATGCAGTCGGCCGATTTCACCGGCGCGCCGTCGTGGAACTTGAGCCCGTCGCGCAGCGTGAATGTGTAGGTCAGCCCGTCCTTGCTGAGGTCGTACTTGTCGACCATCTGCGGCTGGATCTTGAAGTTCGCGTCGGTCGCGAACAGCGTGTCGTAGACCATGTAGCCATGGTTGCGGGTGATGTACGCCGTGGTCCAGATCGGGTCCAGGCTGCGCAGGTCGGCCTCGGGAACGAACTTCAGCACTTTGCCCTGGGCAAGTGCCGGCCCGGCGAACGCGACGCTGGCCGCGAGCGCGGCCGCGAGCGCCGCACCGCGCCAGTTGATGGAACGACTCGTAATCATTGCTGCCTCCGGTAAGAAATAGAAAAAACAGCGACGACGCCTCGCGGCGCCTCCGTCACTGCCAGTAAAGACGAGCAAAGATCGTTCCCGCGGCGCCGGCACTTCCGTACGCCCGCGATCAAACGCGCTGTCTCCCCGCCCCGATTCGCCGTGGTGCAGCAATTCCTCGAATTGGTGCAGCTGGGGCCGCTGCCGGGTTTGTCGTCCGCACCACGATGAGACAGACTACACGGATCGACGCACCCCGGCAAAGCGAACGCCCATGGCCGAATTCGACCTGCTGCTGCGCAACGCAGTGATCTTCGACGGCACCGGAACCGCCCGTCACGAGGGCGACGTCGCGCTGGCCGGTGGCCGCATCGCCGGGGTGGGCAAGCTGGAAGCGGCCGATGCGCTCGAGGCGATCGACCTGCGAGGCCGCGCGATTGCCCCCGGCTTCATCGACGTGCACACGCACGACGACCGGCTGCTGCTGGCCGACCCCTCGATGGCGCCGAAGGCGAGCCAGGGCGTGACGACGGTCGTCGTCGGCAACTGCGGCATCAGCCTTGCGCCGCTCGGCAGCCGGACCGCGGTGCCGCCGATCAACCTGGTGGCCAACGGCGAGGCGCAGCGGTTCGATTCGTTCGAGGACTACTTCGCGCGGCTGGCGCTCGAGCCCCCGGCCATCAACTGCGCCGCGCTGGTCGGCCACACGACACTGCGCGTGGTGACGATGGCGCAACTCGACCGGGCCGCAACCGACGACGAAATTGCGCAGATGCAGGCGCTGGTTCAGGAGGCGCTCGACGCTGGCGCGCTCGGCGTATCGACCGGCACGTTCTATGCGCCTGCGGCAGCCGCCACGGCCGAGGAGATCCGCGCCGTCTGCGCGCCGCTCGCCAACAGCAACGCGCTGATCGCCTCGCACATCCGTGACGAGACGGCGCGCGTGCTCGAATCGATGACCGAAGCGATGTCGATCGCCCGCTCGCTCGGCGTGCGCCAGGTGATCTCGCACCACAAGGTGGTGGGCAAGGCCAACTTCGGCCGCTCGCGCGAAACGCTGGCGCTGCTCGACGACGCGCGACTGGACACCGACGTGTGCCTCGACTGTTATCCGTACCCCGCCTCGTCGACGGTGCTGCGCGCCGATACCGTGGCGCAGGCGCGCCGCACGCTGATTGCCTGGTCGAAGTCCATGCCCGCGGCCGCCGGGCGCTACCTGGACGAACTGGCTGCCGAGCGAGGTGTGCCGATCGCCTCGCTGATCGCCGATCTGCAGCCGGCGGGGGCCATCTACTTCGCGATGGACGAGGCCGATGTCGAGCGCATCCTCGCCTACCCGGAAACAATGATCGGCTCCGACGGGCTGCCGCACGACGTGTTTCCGCACCCGCGGCTGTGGGGCGCGTTTCCGCGCGTGCTCGGCCACTACGCGCGCGGTCGCCGCCTGTTCTCGCTGGAAACCGCCATCCACAAGATGACCGGGCTGCCGGCCGCCCGGTTCGGGCTGGGCGATCGCGGCGTGATCGCGCCCGGTGCCGCCGCCGACCTGGTGGTGTTCGATCCGGAGCACGTTCGTGACACGGCGACTTTCGAACGGCCGAAACAGCCGGCCGCGGGCATCGACGCCGTCTACGTCAACGGCATCGTGGTCTGGCGCGAAGGACATGCGACCGGCGCGCGGCCCGGCGTCGTGCTGAAGCGCGCGGGGCATTGAGCGGCGGCCGCCGCACATCCGGAACGAGAGCATGAAGATCGTCGCGGCCAGGCTCAATCACGAGACGAACACCTTCTCGCCGGTGGCCACGCCGCTGTCCGCCTTCGGCCCCGACGGACCCACTTTCGGCCGCGCTGCCTACGACAGCGCACGCGGAACGCGAACCGGCCTGGGCGCGTTCATCGACGCCGCCGCGTCCCGCGGCGACGAGATCGCGGTGGCCGTGAACGCCACGGCCAACCCGAGCGGCACGGTCGACGCCGCCGCCTACGAGCAGCTGGCCGGCAGCATCGTCGACGCGGCGCGCAGCGGCTGCGATGCCGTGCTGCTCGACCTTCACGGCGCGATGGTGGCCGCTGCTGCCCCCGACGGCGAAGGCGAACTGCTGCAGCGGATCCGAGCCGTGGCGCCGGAGGTACCGCTGGCCGTCGCGCTCGACCTGCACGGCAACGTCACGCAGGCGATGGTCGATGCCGCCGACGTGATCGTCGGCTTCAAGACTTACCCGCACGTCGACATGCACGAAACCGGCGCCCATGCGGCGCGCCTGCTGTTCGGCTGGCTCGACGGCGGAGCGCGGCCGCAGGTCGCCTGGGCGCAGCCGCCGCTTCTGTCGCACACGCTGCGCAGCGCCACCGGCGACGGAGCGATGCAGCGCGCGGTGCAGCGGGCGCTGAAGTTCGAGGACGAGGGGCTGCTCGCGGCCACCGTGTTCGCCGGTTTTTCGCTGGCCGACTTTCGCGATGCGGGCATGAGCGTCGTCACCGTCGGACGCGATCGCGAGGAGGCGCAGCGCGCGGCCGACGAACTGGCGCGGCAGATCTGGGCCGAGCGCGACGGCTTCGTCTACACGAGCGAACCGCTCGCCGACAGCGTCGCGCGCGCTCTCTCGCTGCAAACTCAAGGACGACCGGTGCTGCTGCTCGACCACGGCGACAACGTGATGGCGGGCGGCACCTGCGACACGACGACGCTGCTCGAGGAGTGCCTGCGCCAGGGCATGACCAACCTCGGCGTCGGCCCGCTGGCCGACGCTGCCACCGTGGCGCAGGCCTTCGACGCCGGCATAGGCGCGCATATCAGCGTGGCGCTCGGCAACAAGCTGCCGCTCGGCCTGCCAGTCCCGCAGCGTGCGCCCTTTGCATGCGACGTCGCCGTGCGCGCGCTCGGCGACGGCCGATTCCGCATCAGCGGCCCGATCTACACCGGAGAGACCTGGAACATGGGCCGCACGGCGGTGCTGCAGCACGAGGCATTCACCGTGGTGGTCACCGAAAGGCCGATGGAGCCGCTCGATCTGGCGGTGTTCGAGAGCGTCGGCGTCGATCCGCGCGGCTTCGACTGGCTGCTGCTGAAGTCGCGCATGTACTGCCGGCCGACCTTCGTGCCGATCGCCGCCGGGCTCGTCGAATGCGACAGCCGCGGCACCTGCAGCTCCGACTACGCGCTGTTTCGTTTCGCGAAACTGCGCCGGCCGATCTACCCCCTCGATCCACGGGCCGCCTACCCGGCGCCTTAGGCGCGGCCGTTCCAGCAGGCCGCGCCCGCACCGGTCTCAGCTCACGTTGCCCGCATCGACAACCACCAGCGCGCTCATGTTGACGATCCGGCGCACGGTCGCCGCCGGCGTCAGGATGTGCACCGGCCGCGCCGCGCCGAGCAGGATGGCGCCGATCGCCACGCCGCTGCCGGACACGGTGCGCACCACGTTGTAGGTGATGTTGGCGGCATCCATGTTCGGCATGATCAGCAGGTTCGCCTCGCGCGTGAGGTCCGAGTCGGGAAAGATCTCGGCCAGTACGGCATGCGACAGCGCGACGTCGCCCTGCATCTCGCCGTCGACGGGGAAGTTCGGCGACCGGGCGCGGATCATCTCCAGCGCATCGCGCATCTTGTGCGCGCTGGCCGCGTCCGAGCTGCCGAAGTTCGAATGCGACAGCAGCGCGACGCTCGGCTCGATCCCGAACCGGCGCACTTCCTCGGCGGCGAGCATCGTCATCTCGGCGATCTGTTCCGCGGTCGGGTCCATGTTCACGTGCGTGTCGCAGATGAACAGCTGCCGCTCGGGCAGGATCACGAGCTGCATCGCCGCCAACGTGCTGACGCCCGGCCGCGGGCCGATCACGTTGCGCACGTACTTCAGGTGGTCGGCGTAGCTGCCCACGGTGCCGCACAGCATGGCGTCGGCTTCGCCCATCTGCACCAGCATGGCGCCGATCAGCGTCGTGCGCGTACGCACCTCCGTCTGCGCAAGCGCGCGTGTGACGCCCTTGCGCTTGGCGAGCTTGTAGTAGCCGCTCCAGGTGTCCTTGTAGCGGGGGTCGTCGTGGGGGTTGACGATGTCGCAATCGACGCCCGGTTTCAGCCGCAGGCCGTAGCGCTCGATGCGCATGGCGATCACCTCCGGACGCCCGATGAGGATCGGCCGCGCCAGCCCCTCGTCGGCGACGACCTGCACGGCGCGCAGAACCCGCTCTTCCTCACCCTCGCAGTAGATCAGCCGCTTCGGGTTCTTGCGCGCGGCGTCGAACACCGGCTCCATCGTCGCGCCCGACTGATAGACGAAGCGGCGCAGCCGCGAGCGATAGGTGGCGACATCATCGATCGGCCGCGTCGCCACGCCGCTTTCCATCGCCGCCAGCGCCACCGCCGGCGCGATGCGCTCGATCAGGCGCGGGTCGAACGGCTTGGGCAGCAGGTACTCGGGGCCGAAGCGCAGCCCTTCGGCGCCATAGGCGCTGGCCACCACGTCGGGGATCTCCGCGTGCGTGAGATCGGCGATCGCGCGGACGGTGGCGAGCTTCATCGCCTCGTTGATCGTGGTCGCGCCGACGTCGAGCGCGCCGCGGAAGATGAACGGGAAACAAAGGACGTTGTTGACCTGGTTCGGGTAGTCCGACCTTCCCGTACCGATGATCACGTCGGGGCGGACCGCGAGCGCCTCCTCCGGCATGATTTCCGGCGTCGGGTTGGCCATCGCGAGGATGATCGGCTGCGCGGCCATCGTCTTCACCATGTCCGGCTTGAGCACCCCCGCGCTCGACAGTCCCATGAAGATGTCGGCGCCCGGCATCGCGTCGGCCAGCGTGCGCGCCGCGCTCTCGCGCGCGTAGCGCTGCTTGCTTTCGTCGAGCCCTTCGCGGCCGGCGTGCAGCACGCCCTTGCTGTCGCAGACGAGGATGTTGTCGCGCGTCAACCCGAGGCTGACCAGCAGGTCGAGGCAGGCAATCGCCGCCGCGCCCGCGCCGGAACAGACCAGCTTCGCGTTGCCGATGTCCTTGCCGACATAGCGCAGGCCGTTGATGATCGCCGCCGCGGCGACGATTGCCGTGCCGTGCTGGTCGTCGTGGAACACCGGGATCTTCATCCGCTCGCGCAGCTTGCGCTCGATGTAGAAGCACTCCGGCGCCTTGATGTCCTCGAGATTGATGCCGCCGAAGGTCGGC
>JAHEDN010000059.1 GCA_024641225.1 Burkholderiales bacterium
TTCCGTACTCCGCCAGCCCCATGCCGAGCACGATCAGCGACAGAGGGATGGCCGATTGGCCAACCAGTTCGAGCGGCCGGTCGATCAGCCCCGGCAGCCGCAGGCCGGTCAGTCCGAAGGCGGCGCCGCCGAGCACCGAAGCGACGACCGGATTCGTAAGCACGCCGCGAAGCGTGCTGCCGAAGCCCCTGACCGAGAGTTCGCCGCGTCGCGCCCACTCGACCGAGACGGTCACCAGCGTCCACAGCGTGAGCGAGTTGAAGACGAGCACCAGCGCTATCGACGGCATCGCCGCCTCGCCGAGCGAAGCGCGGGCGATCGGCACGCCAAGCAGGACGTTGTTGGCGAAGATGCCGCCGAGGGCGAACACCGACTGCTGCACGCCGTTCAGCCCGAACAGCCACAGCCCGATCAGACGACCGAGCACGAACACGATCAGGCACCCGCCGAAGAACGCGATCAGCAGCCGCGCATCGACGGGCGGCAGCCTCGACATATCGCTCATCAGGCGGAACAGCAGCGCCGGCACCGCGGCCGCAAAGACGAACTTGGCGAGCGCGTCGCTGACGCTTTTCGGCCAGCGCCCGGACGCAGCGAGGAGATAGCCTGCCAGCACCAGCACGAACAGCGGCGCGGAAACCTCGAGTTGCTGCAGGAACGTGGACACGGCGCGTCATCAGGACCGCGGTCAGTGTAGGCGCCCGCCCGCGTGCCGCGCCGTTCGCCCTCCGGTCAGGCTGCGGGCTGCGAATAGGCAATTACGTTGAGCGCGGCGCCCTGCGGATCGACGATGGCTGCCATCCTCCCGACGCCGGGAATGTCCTGCGGCCCGTGTACGACCTTGCCGCCCAGCTCGACCGCCTTGCGCGCGGTAGCGTCGACATCGGCAACCGTCACATAGCTGCCCCAGTTGGGCGGCATGCCGCCGGCCTTGGCATCGGACGGAATGGCCATCACGCCTCCGACCGAAACGTCACCGACCTTGACAACGTGGTAGTCACCACCGGGCATCGGCATCTTCTGCGTGCTCCAGCCGAGCAACGCCGTATAGAACGTAATCGCCGCCCCGGGATCCGAAGTCATCAGTTCGTTCCATGAAAACGCGCCGTGAGTCTGGAAGGTATCCATGCAGGCAATCCTCGTGGTTATAGATTTCGCGCCGCCGACCATTGGCGGCGCGGGCATCCTAGAGGCGCGCATCCGGCGGAACAATGCCGTCCACGCGAGTCGGTACGATGGCGTATCGCAACCCCAGCAACGGAGCGCCCGATGATTCTCGAACTCGCCGACATCCGCATTCAACCCGGCCAGCAGTCGGCCTTCGACGAGGCGATCGTGCGCGGCGTCGACACCGTGATCAGCAAGGCGAAAGGCTTTCGCGGCTACAAGGTCAACAAGGGCATCGAGACGCCGGAGCGTTATCTGCTGATGATCTTCTGGGAAACACTCGAGAACCACACCGTCGACTTTCGAGGCTCAGCGGCCTTCGGTGAGTGGCGCGCGATCGTCGGCCCGTTCTTTGCGCAGCCGCCGCAGGTCGAGCACTTCACTTTGCTCGGCAGGTCCGCCGGCAACTGACAGACCTTCAACTGGCGGCGCCGGTGCTGCAATGGGCGCGCCGGACGCAGCCCCAGCAGCGAGGCGGGTTCGGTCTCCCGGGCAGGCAAGGTCGGATCACTTGCTGCGGCGAGCTTGCCGCCGGGCCACCGCAGGGGCCGCTTTCCAGGACGGTCTGGCGGGGCGGGCGATCCCGCCATACCGTCTTGCGGTTACTTTTCCGATCAATTATTTACATGCTGAAGTCGATCCGTTACTTTAGGTCGATGGTTAGCCCACACGCATTACTGCAATGAGTATTTCGCGCTCGGCCTGGGCATGACCGGAATCCCTGCCGCAGTCCGACGTCGTCTCGGCGCAACAGAGTCAACGGGCCTTGGCTCGCGCCCCTTTGGTCGCGGCGCGGCGGCCCAGGTTGCCAACGATCTTGCCGCGCCTGTATCGCGTGCGGCCATTGTTTCGCCAGCCGACTTCTTCGAGCGGCTGCAGCAGGCCGCTGGCAGCCCGTCATCCTCGCTCGCGCTGCTGATCGTCGATATCAGCGGCTTCCACTTGATCAACCAGACCCACGGTTTTGCGATCGGAGACCGCTTTCTCGAAATGGTGAGCCTGCGCCTCGCCGATCGGCTGCGCGCGGAGGATCTGGTCACGCGGCTGGGCGGCGACGAGTTTGCGGTGCTGCTCGCCGACATGTTCGATACGGCCAGCGCCGTTGCAGCGGCGCGCGAGGCTCTCAACACCCTGCGCGATCCTTTCCTGCTGAACGAACGACCGCGGGCCGTTTCGGCGCACTCGGGCATCGCGCTCTGCTCGGCGCACGGCCGCGATGTGCGTGCATTGCTTTGCGCCTCGCGCGCAGCGCTGCGCCGGGCCAAGGAATCCGGCGTGGACGTCGTTGCAGCCCAGTCTGACACGCACGATGCCTGGACGCTCCCGTCATCACTGTCGCCTGCGCTAGCCGACCTGCGTGGCATGCCGGCCGCGCGCGAGCTGCGTGACGGCCTGCTTCGCGGTGAATTCAAGGTCCACTATCAGCCGATTCACAACTTCGGCACCGGGCGCGTGGACACGCTCGAGGCGCTGGTGCGCTGGCGACACCCGAGCCGCGGCCTGCTGGCGCCCGGAGCCTTTCTTCCGGCCGCCGAGCGAGCCGGGCTCGCCCATGTCATAAGCGTGCGAGTGCTTGACTGCGCATGCGACAGCCTTCGCCGCTGGCGTGCCCTCGGGCATGGCCAGCTGCGTGTTGCCGTCAATCTGGCGGCACAGGATTTCCGCCGCGACGACTTTGCCGGCACGGTTGCCACGACGCTCGAGCGCCATTCGCTGCCGCCCTCGTCGCTCGAGCTCGAACTGACCGAGCACGAGCAGCTCGACGACGAGCGCGCAGTTTCGCAGGTCGCCGAACTCGCCCGGCATGGCGTGGCGTTGACGATCGATGACTTCGGGATCAAGTATTCATCGCTGCGCTACCTGCACCGCCTGCCGGTGCGTGCGCTGAAGGTCGACCGCAGCTTCGTGCACGACGTGGGCAAGTCGGCGGCGAGCAACTCGATCGTTTCCGCCGTCATCGGCATCGCCGGCAAGATGGGCCTGCGGCTGGTCGCTGAAGGCGTCGAGGAAGTCCGCCAGATGACCGAACTGCGGCGGCTCGGCTGCCACATCATGCAGGGCTTCCTGTTCAGTCCGCCGGTGCCTGCAGACGCTGTCGGCGGCTATCTCGACCGCACCGCGCCGGCGATCTGACGGCGCCGTACCCGCAACTGGGCGGCGTACCAGTGGTCACTTCAGGGGAAGTTGCGGCAAGATGTGCTGCGCAGCCCGCAGGGCGAACGCCGTCGCGTCCGCCGGCTGCGAATCGTCAATCAACGAGGTCCGTCAGAGGAGCAGACCGATGGCGCAATCCGCGAAGTCCGCTGCGAAGCCGGCCGACCGCGCCAAGGCCGGCAGGCGAAAGCGCAACGCGCGCCGCACGTTGCTGCTGGTGGCCACGCGCAAGGGTGCCTGGCTGCTGCACGGCGATGCATCGCGGCGGACCTGGCGAGTCGACGGACCGCATTTCCTCGGCCACGTCATCAATCACCTGGTGCTCGACCCGCGCGACGGCCGAACGCTGCTGGCCGCGGCCAAGACAGGTCACCTCGGGCCGACGGTTTTTCGCTCGTCTGATCTCGGCCGCACCTGGAAGGAGGCCGCCAGGCCGCCGGCGTTCGAAAAGCGCTCCGACGGCAGCGGCCGCGCCGTCGATCACACGTTCTGGCTTACGCCCGCGCACGGCAACGAGCCAGACGTGTGGTACGCGGGCACATCGCCTCAGGGTCTGTTCAGATCCCAGGACGGTGGCGCCACCTGGGCGCCGTTCTCGACCATCAACGATGATCCGCAGTACCTGAAGTGGTTCGGCACCGTGCAGGACGGCACGCCGGACGGCCCCAAGCTGCACTCGATCATCGTCGATCCGCGCGACCCTAAACACCTCTACTTCGGTATGTCCGGCGGCGGCGTGCATGAATCGACCGACGGTGGCGCCACTTTCAGGACGCTCATCGACGGGCTGGACGTGGTCGAAGGCTTTCCTCGCGACGATCCCGCCGTGCACGATCCGCACTGCATCCGCATGTGCCCGACCAACCCGGACCGTCTCTATCAGCAGAACCACTGCGGCATCTACCGCATCGACCGGCCTTCTGCCCACTGGGTGCGCGTCGGCGTGCGCATGCCGAAGAAGGTCGGCGATATCGGCTTCACGATGGTCGTCCATCCCCGCGAGGCGGACACCTGCTGGGTGCTGCCGATGGACGGGCAGACGGTGTGGCCGCGCACCAGCCCCGACGGCAAACCCGCCGTCTACGGCACGCGCAACGGCGGCAGGACCTGGCAACGGCTCGACGCCGGAATGCCGCGCGAGCAGGCTTGGTGGACCGTCAAGCGGCAGGCGATGTGCGCCGACGTCGGCGATCCGGCCGGCCTGTATTTCGGCACCACCGGCGGCGAGCTATGGGCGAGCCGCGACGAGGGTGCCAGGTGGAAGTGCATCGCCCGCGGGCTGCCGGAAATCTACGCGGTCGAGGCCGGCGAACTGCGTTAGCCGAGCCGCGCGCGCATGAAGGTCCTGATTCCCAGCCCGTTGCGCTCGTACACGCAGTGCAGCTGGGTCGAGGCGAGGGGAGCGACACTCGGCGAAGTACTCGAGGACCTGGACCGGCAATTCCCCGGCATCCGCTTCCGCATGATCGACGAGCAGGAGCGAATGCGCAGGCACATTCGTTTTTTCGTCAACGGCACGCAGACGTTCGATCTGGCGAATCCGCTGCAGCCTGCAGACGAACTGTTCATCGTGCAGGCGCTGAGCGGAGGTTGATTCGGCCGCGCGGCCTGCGTGCTAGCTTGCCGCGATGCTGCACTGGGTCGCCGAACGCCTGCTCCGCCTGCGCACCTGGCTGCAGGTCCGGCTCGATTCATGGCGCGGCTTGTGGCGGCGCGGACAGGTCCTGGTTTCCGGCGTCTCGATCCTGCCGGGACCGTTTGCAGTACGGCGCTGGCGCTACGGCCTTTATGCGCCCGCCGGACTGCGCGACGACGAGCCCGCGCCGCTGCTCATCGTGCTGCACGGTTGCCGGCAGAAGGCGCTGGGGTTCGCGTTTGCCGCCGGGTTCACCGCGCTGGCCGACCGTTCGCGGCTGCGGCTGCTGTGTCCGCAACAGCGGCGGCTCGCCAATCTTTACCGCTGCTGGAACTGGTTCGTGCCGGCCGCGCAGCGTGGCGAAGGCGAACTACGCGTCGTGCGGGCGATGCTCGACGACGTGGCCGTGCGTGTGCGTGTCGAGGCCGGTGCGGTGGCGGCGATTGGCTTGTCTGCCGGCGGCGGACTGGCGGCGCTGCTCGCGTTTCATCTGGCCGATCGCGTCCGCGCAGTTGCAGTGGTCGCCGCCCCGCCGCTGCTGGGCAGTCACAACATTCAGGATCCGCGCGACGTGATGCGCCGCGGTCTGATGCGGCCGCCGCAGGAGGCGCTCGGGACGCAACAGCGCGCCTGCGCAGCGCTGGCGATCGTCCATGGCATGAACGATGCCGTCGTGCACCCGAAGTGCGCAGAGCAGCTTCAGGCGCAGGCGCTCGAGGCGCTGCATCGAGAGGGCATCGACCCCGCGCGTAGCGACGTGCCTGGCCAGGCGACCGCGGTGACCGACTTTCGCGGTGGCACGATGCTGCGCGTTCGACGCATCGAGGTGTCAGGTCTCGGCCATGCGTGGAGCGGTGGTCCCGGTGGGCATCCGTACTGCGTGCGCGGCGGCGCACCACTGGCCGGCCTGTGCGAGGAGTTCCTGCGCGAGACCGGGGTGATCGGCGGAACAGCGCCGGCGCCCGGCCCGACGCAGCGCGAACGCGGCTGATCTGCGCCTGCCGGCGGCGGCATCAGAGAACAGGCCGCGGGCGCCGCGACCGCCGATGCAGTAGGCTCGCGGCCCAGCGAGTGGCAGGTCGCGCGAGAGGGGATCGAACATGCCGATGACATACGCGCCGTTGGGCGCCAGTGGCCTGAAGGCCCCACCCTTGTGGCTGGGCGCGATGATGTTCGGCGACCAGACCGATGCCGAGGAAGCGGCACGCATGGTCGCGGCGGCGCGGGCTGCGGGTGTGAACGCGATCGATACCGCCGACAGTTACGCGGCGGGCGAATCGGAGCGCATCGTCGGCCGTTTGATCGCTGCCGAACGCGAACGCTGGGTGCTCGCCACCAAGGCGGCCAATCCGACCGGCGAGGATCCCAACGACCGCGGCCTGTCGCGCCGACACCTGGTACGGGCGGTCGAGGCGAGCCTGAAGCGATTGGGCACCGACTGGATCGACGTGCTCTATCTGCATCGCGACGATGAAACGACGCCGGTCGAGGAGACTGCCGCGACCGTGGCGACGCTGATCGAGCGCGGGCGCATCCATTACTTCGGCGTTTCGAATTTCCGTGCCTGGCGCGTTGCGCGGCTGGTGGAAACCTGCCGCGCGATGGGCGTGCCGCAGCCGATCGTCTGTCAGCCGCCGTACAGCGCGATGACCCGCGCGATCGAAACCGAACTGCTGCCGTGTTGCGACCACTATGGGCTCGCCACGGTCGTTTACAGCCCGCTGGCGCGCGGCATATTGAGCGGCAAGTACCGACCCGACGCGCCGCTACCCGAGGGCACGCGCGCGGCGCGCGGCGACAGGCGGATCCTGCAGACCGAATTCCGGCGCGAGTCGCTGCAGCTGGCGCAGCGGATCGCCGAGCACGCGCAGCGCCGCGGCCTGACGCCGAGCCAGCTGGCGCTGGCGTGGGTATGGAACAACCGGCTCGTGCACGGGCTCGTCGCGGGCCCGCGAACGATGGAACAGTGGCAGCAGTACCTCGACGCGGTGGAAGTAACTCTTACCGCCGAAGACGAGGCCTTGGTCAGCGGGCTCGTGCCCGCCGGCCATGCCTCGACGCCCGGCTATACCGACCCGCTGTACCCGGTGACCGGACGCCTGCCGCGGACCGGCGCGTAGCCTCGCGCCGGCTCAGGCCGGCTCGAGGCGCAGCATCGTACGGACGGCCTTGCCCGCCACCATATCGCGCACGGCCGCGTCGAAATGCCTGAAGTGCGGGCTGGCCAGATGCGCGTCGAACGCTGCGCGATCAGCGTAGATCTCGTAGAGGAACACGCAGTTCGGCCGCGCCGGATCGGTGCACACGTCGAACTGGCGGCAGCCCGGCTCGCGTGCGCGCGAGGCGCGAGCGTTCTCGCGCATCAGCGGCACAAAGGCCGCGAGGTGCTGCGCATGAACGTCGAACTCGACGGTAACGACGTACATCGTTCGATGTTGGCGCTTCAGGCCGGATAACGCTGGCGGAGCTCGGCGACCTGCGCTTCTGTCAGTTCGCGACACGGTGCACCCCGCAGCAACAGGTACAGCCGCGCGGTCGCCTCGAGTTCCTCGATCGCATCGGCGGCCGCGGTGAGCGAGGTGCCGGCCACCACCGGTCCATGGTTTGCGAGCAGCAGGGCATGGTGCCTGCCGGCATAGCCGCGAACCGCTTCGGCCAGCTTCGCATCACCCGGCGCGAAGTAGGGGACGAGCGGCAGCCGGCCGACGCGCATCACGTAATACGCGGTCAGCGGCGGCAGCACGTCGCCGGAGTTCACGTCGGCAAGCACGCTGACCGCCACCGAATGCAGCGAGTGCAGGTGCACGACAGCGGAAAAGCGCGGCTGCTCCCCGTACATCGCGCGGTGCAGGAACGCCTCCTTGGTCGGTGCGTCGCCGCCGATGTGCCTGCCGTTGGCGTCGAGCCTCGACAGCCGCGCCGGGTCGAGATCGCCGAAGCTCGAGCCGGTCGGCGTCATCAGCCAGCCGTCGTCGACGCGCAGGCTGATGTTCCCGGTCGAGCCGTGCGTGAGCCCGCGCTCGAACATCGAGCACGCAATGCGCACGATTCCCTCGCGCGCGGCGGAATCGCTCATGGAGCCCCCTTCGCCCTGCGGGCTGTCCCCCCGAATGAGGGCCGAGCGCCTTCGGGCGGCCGTTCGGCGCTCATGGCGCGACTTCGAAAGCGCGCGTGAAGAAATCCGGCCCGCCGAAGTTGCCCGACTTCAGCGCCAGCGCATAAGGCTTGCCGTCGGCCGCGCGGGTCCATGGCACGCCGGGGGCGATCTCCGGGCCGATCGCCAGGGCACGCACGCCGAGTGCCTCGACTACCGCGCCGGAGGTTTCCCCGCCAGCGACGACGAAACGATTCACGCCTGCGGCGGCCAACGCAGAGGCGATCTCGCGCAGCGCGTCCTCGACCACCTGTGCGGCGCGATCGCGGCCGAGCGCGGCCTGCGCCGCGGCGACCTGCTCCGGCGCTGCCGAGGCATAGATCAGCACGGGCTTGTCGCCGAGCTGCTGCCTGGCCCAGTCGATCGTCGCCTGGGTCGTGCCGGGATCTTTGGCGAGCTCGATCGGGTCGAGCTGCCGCTGCGGCAGCGTGTCCTTCACCTTCGCGAGCTGGCCCAGCGTGGCGGTCGAGCAGCTGCCGGCGAGGATGACTCCGGGGCCGCGTGGCCAGTCGATTGCCGCCGCCCGCGATGTCTCCGTCTTGGCACGCAGCGTGGCCGCCATGCCGGCGGCGAGCCCGGCGCCGCCGGTGGCGAGCATGCGCGGCGTGACGGCAGCGCCGAGCGTCTGAAGCTGCGCGTCGTCGATCGCGTCGGCGATCACATGCCGGCAGCCTTCGTCGCCGAGTGCGGCGAGTTTCGCGGCGACGGCGTCTTGCCCCTGCGCGACCACCGCGCTCGGCAGCAGGCCGACCCGGTGTCTGGTCTGGCTCGCGAGCACGTGCACGAGGTTGCTGTCGGTCATCGGCGTCAGCGGGTGTGTGCGCATGCCGGTATCCGACAACAGCGCCTCGCCGACGAACAGGTGACCCTGGTAGACGGTGCGCGCATTGCGCGGATAGGCGGGCGTGACGACATTGAGCCGGGCACCGATCGCTTCGCACAACGCGTCGCCGACCGGCCCGATGTTTCCGGCCGGCGTCGAATCGAAGGTCGAGCAGATCTTGAAGTAGATGTGCCTTGCGTCGCGGCGGCGCAGCCAGTCGAGCGCGGCGAGCGACTGCGCCACGGCTCCGGGGGCGGCGATCGTGCGCGACTTCAGCGCGACGACGATCGCATCGGCCTCCGGAACCTTCAGCGTCGCGTCGGGAACGCCGTTGACCTGGATGACCGACAGCCCCTCGCGGCTGAACGTGACCGCCACGTCGGTGGCGCCGGTGAGATCGTCGGCAATGCAGCCGATCAGCAGTGCCATGTTCGGTTCTCCGGGTCGAATTTCGTCCGCTCCGGCGGCTCGCCGGAGCTCAGCGCAGCAGCCAGACCAAGCCCATCGGCAGCACGGTGATGTAGGTGACTGCGAGCAGTATCAGCACGGTCACGACGAACATCGGAATCAGCGCATACGACACTTTACCAATGCCGACCTGGGCGAGCTTCGCCGAGACGAACAGCGTGCCGCCCACCGGCGGCGTGTAGAGGCCGATGGCGAGGTTGCAGGTCATGATCAGGCCGAGGTGCACCGGGTCGACGCCGTAGGCCTGCGCCAGTGGCACGAACAGCGGCGCGGTGAGGATCAGCGCCGGCAGCGGTTCGATGAATATTCCGAGCAGAAGCATGGCCACGTTGGCGAGCAGCAGGAACATCCACCTGCTGTCAGTGACTTCCTTGACCCACTCGGTCACCATCAACGGGACCTGCTCGACAGTGATTACCCAGGCCAGCGCGGCGGTTGCGCCGATGACGACCATCACCACGGCGCTGGTGGAGAACGCCTTCAGCACCAGGGCCGGCAGCTGGCGCCAGGTGATATCGCCGTAGAAAAACATGGAGATGACAAGGCCGTAGATCACCGCTACCGCGGCAGCTTCGGTGGGGGTAAAGACGCCGAACCAGATACCGCCGAGGATGATCACCGGCATCAGCAACGCCGGAAAGGCGGCGACGAAGGCGGAGCCGATCTCGGCGAGCGAGGCGCGCTCGCCGCCGCGGTCGCAGCCGGTCTTCAGGCCGTAGCGCACGCACACCAGCATCAGGCCGATGCCGAACAGCACGCCCGGCACGACGCCGGACAGGAAGAGATCGCGTACC
>JAHEDN010000420.1 GCA_024641225.1 Burkholderiales bacterium
ACGGCCCAGATCGAGTTGACGGTCTACGCCGAGCTGTACGACCGCAAGCGTGCGCTGCTGCGCGAAGACACGCTGGTGTTCGTGCTCGGCAAGGTGCGCTATGAGGATTTCCGCGAGCGGCTGAAGGTCATCGTCGACGACGTGATGGACCTGGCGGAGGCGAGGGCGCGCGCGGCCGCGCGGCTTCGGATCGAGGTCGACGACGCGCCGGACCTCGCGCGCTTTCGCGACACGCTGGCTCCTTTCCGGGTCAACAATGGCAATCTCGCCGCGGGCTGCCGCGTGGTCGTTCACTATCGCAACGGCGCCGGCAGCGCAGACCTGCTGCTGGCCGAAGACTGGCGCGTGCGACCCGAGGAGACGCTGATCGACGAGCTGAGGCAGCAGCCGAAGGTGCGTACCGCCGAGTTCAGCTACGGTTGAGGCGGCGCCGCGGCGTCAGGCGTACTGATCCAGCCCGCGGGCGGCGCGGGTCGCGCCGCTTGCGATCCGCCGCTGCAGCTGCTGCCAGTTCTCGCCTTCGCGCGCGCGGTTGTTCTCGCGGTGCCACAGATGCAGCACACCGGTGGCGAAGGCGCCTTTCTTGACGCTGACGCCGGAGTTGATGAGCCGCACTGCAACGTCCGAGTCTTCGAATCCCCAGCCCTGAAAGGACTCATCGAAGCCGTTGACTCGCGCGAGATCACAGCGCCACATGGCCATGTTGCAGCCGCGCAGGCGTGGCCAGCGCTTCCCGCCAAGCTTGCGCATCGGCCCCAGCGGCAGGCGCAGCAAGGGGAGCAGGCGGTTGATATCGCCGCGAAACCGCGCTTCGATCCAGTCTCGGAAGCGCCAGCGCCCGATCGGCAGCGCCTCATGAAGCACGCGATGAGTGAATGTCTCCGACAACAGCAGGCGGTTGCCAGCGACCGCCCAGCCCTGTTCGGCGAGAGCGCGGTGCTGTGCGACGAAGTCCCGCTGCGGAACGCAGTCGCCGTCGACGAAAATCAGGTACTCGCCCGATGCGAGGGTGGCAGCGCGGTTCCTGATCGCGGCGACCCGGAAGCCCAGGTCCTCCTGCCAAACGTGGCGAACGCGGACTGGCGCGCCGGCTGCGAAGTCGGCGACGAACCGACCCGTTTCGTCGCGCGAACCGTCGTCGGCGACGAGCAGCTCGAAGCCGCGGTCGGTCTGCTCGCTGAATCCGGTGAGCACCGCGCGCAAAGCATCAGGTCGGTTGTAAGTGGCGACGATCAAAGTGATGAGCATCGGGCAGCTATCGCTTCAGGCTGTCCGGCAGCGGCGGCTCTTTGTTCAGCGCGGCCTGGCGCTCGTGGAACTTGGCGTAGCGGTAAAAAGTTCCCTCGAAATTCGACAGGGCGATCAGGAAACCGGCCCAGCCATCGAGGAATCCGGCGCGCAGTACGTAGTGCCTGAAGAAGGCCGCGACGCCGTGCGCCAGCGCGGCCGCCATGGACGGCCGCCTGCCGCGGTGCTCGAGACGCTCTACGCCGAGCGTCGAATAGCGCTGCATCTTGTGCAGTACCTGCGCGAGGTCGCGGAATGGCACCTGCGCGATCGGCTCCTGCAGACGACCGAGCTTGCCATCGAGCACGTAGGTCTCGTGCACGGCGTCGGCCGTGTAGCGGAGTTTGCCGCGCCGGAAAAGCTGCGGCTGGCGGTAGTCGGGGTACCAGCCGGAATGGCGGATCCAGCGGCCGAAGAAGAAGTTGCGTCTCGGGACGAGGTAGGCATCGACGGCTGCCGGGTCCTCGATCACGCGCCGGATCTCCGCCGCGGCCGCCTCGGTGCATCGCTCGTCGGCATCGAGACTGAAGATCCAGTCTCCGCTCAACTGGTCGATCACGTCGTTGCGAAGCCTGCCGAAGCCTTCGAACGGCACCTGGATCACTCGCTGGGTGTAGCGCCGGGCGATCTCGACCGTGGCATCCGTCGAGTTCGAATCGGCGACCACGATCTCGTCGGCCCAGCAGACGCTGCGCAGCGCAGCCTCGATCTTGTCGGCCTCGTTGAACGCGATCAGGTAGACGGACAGCCGTGGTTTGGCGTTCATCAGGCTGCGACCGCTTTCTGGGCTCGAGCGGGCCTGCTGCCCGCGCCCGCATTGCACATTGCCTCTGCCCTCGCGTCGTGCCCGCGTTTCATCGGGCAGGAGATTGAATATCAGCGCCAGCGCCAGTGTGACGAATCGTAGCCGACCCGCCTTTAGTGGCTGCGCGGCGGCGCGGCGTACCGGCGAAGCTGTTCGTCTTCCGGCAGCGTGGCGGCTGAGTTTGGCGCACGGTTGAGCCTACGGATCCCCCTGGCTCGGCACCTGCGCGGTTCGCTGATCACCCAGCAGCATCTCGGCCGCTTCGATGACGCGCGAAGACGGCAGCCGATCAAGGCAATCGCTGCGGCTTTCCCGGTGGCGATCGCATCCTTCCAGTTGGCAGGGCACGCACGGCAGGTCGGGGTTCTGCACCAGCAGCACGCGATCGCGGCGCTGAAGTGGCGCAACGCGCTGATAGGGGCGGCGCTCGGTGCCGTTGGGCATCGGTCCCCAGATCACCGGGTCGGTGGGCCCGAACAGCGCCACGGTCGGCGTGCCACAGGCGGCCGCCAGGTGAGTCATTGCCGTGTCCGGGCCAACATACAAGGTTGCGAAGCGCAGCAGGTCGGCGACCTCCGCAAGGCGCAACTGGCCATCGACCCGCAGCACGCGCTCACCGCTCAGCGCCAGGCCATCGAGATAGCCTCGTTCGCCCGGGTCCGGCGCGCCGGTGATCAACACCTTCGCCACGCGCCGTTGCAGGTGGCCGACGAGCGCGCGCCAGCCCTCATCGGTCCAGCGCTTGTAGCGCCAG
>JAHEDN010000421.1 GCA_024641225.1 Burkholderiales bacterium
CTATTCTTTTGTTGCGCGTCCGGCGTTTTTCTTTTTGGTGGGCGGCACAGGGTTCGAACCTGTGACCCCTGCCGTGTGAAGGCAGTGCTCTACCGCTGAGCTAGCCGCCCGGGTCCGCGCAAAGAGGTCGAAGTATAGCGGATTTGTCGCGGGGTTCTTTCCGGCCCGCGTGCATCAGGAGGTCGTCAGGCGTGCATTGTCCGGAGTCAATTCCTAGCGCGCCGCAGCCCGGTACCCTTTGGAGGTGCAAGGCTGCGGAAATGCCAGGAAGCACCCGGGTGTGCAACCGCCGCACGGCCGCTCTTTTCGCTTTTGCGTCGCACCAAGATTGACGCCGTCGCAGTCAGGCGCGAGCCTGCTGCGTGGCGCGTAATTCGTTGTCAAGAAAATTGAGATCAGGAGATACAGCCCAGTGAAGATCGAGAACATCCTCGCCGCCCTGCCGGAGCAGGAAGTAACCACCGACGTTCTTCTGGAGAAGTACGCCAAGGGTGAGGAATCGAATGCGCATGACATCCGCGTGCGCGTTGCGCGGGCGCTCGCCTCGGTCGAGGCTCCGCAGGCCCGCGAACATTGGGAAGGTCAGTTCCTGTGGGCAATGGAAAATGGCTTCGTGCCGGCCGGGCGCATCAACTCGGCCGCCGGTACCGACCTGCAGGCCACGCTCATCAACTGTTTCGTGCAGCCCATTGGCGACGCGGTCTGGGGCTACGACGACGACGGCACCCCGGGCATCTACGCCGCGCTGCAGGAAGCTGCCGAGACCATGCGCCGCGGTGGTGGCGTGGGGTACGACTTCTCCCCCATTCGCCCGCGCGGCGCCTACGTGAAGGGCACGCACTCGCGCGCGTCGGGCCCCGTGTCCTACATGCGCGTGTTCGACAAGTCCTGCGAAACCCTCGAGTCGGCCGGCTCGCGGCGTGGCGCTCAGATGGGCGTGCTGCGCGTGGATCACCCCGACGTGGAGGAGTTCATCCACGCCAAGCGCGACGGCTCGCTCACAAATTTCAACACCTCGGTCGCCGTTACCGACGAGTTCATGCGCTCGGTGGTGGCCGACGTGGAGTTCGAGCTGGTGCATTCGGTGCGCCCCTTCGACGCCGATGGCGGCAGCCAGCGCCCCGACGGCATGTGGGTCTATCGCTCGGTGCGCGCGCGCGGCCTGTGGGACCAGATCATGGGCTCCACCTACAACCACGCCGAGCCGGGTGTGATCTTCATCGATCGCGTCAACAGCGACAACAACCTTTCCTACGTGGAGTCGATCGCCGCGAGCAACCCGTGCGGCGAGCAGTTCCTGCCGCCCTACGGTTGCTGCGACCTGGGCAGCATCAACCTCACGCGCTTCGTCACCGACCCCTTCGGTGAGGCTCCCGGCTTCGACATGGACCGCATGAAGCGGGTGGCGTCGATCGCGGTGCGTGCGCTCGACAACGTACTCGACCTCACGATGTGGCCGCTGCCGCAGCAGGATCGCGAAGCCCAGTCCAAGCGTCGTGTCGGCCTGGGCTTCACCGGCCTGGGCAACGCGCTGACGATGCTCAAGCTGCGCTACGACGTAGACGAGGCGCGCCAGACCGCGGCGCACGTGGCCGAAGTGCTGCGCGACGCGTGCTACGAAACCTCGGTGGAGTTGGCGCGGGAAAAGGGCGCGTTCCCGCTCTTCAAGGCCGACGAATACCTAGCCGAGCCGCACTCGGCGTCGCGCCTGCCCGACGCGCTCAAGGCAAAGATCCGCGAGCATGGCATCCGCAATTCGCACCTGATGTCGATCGCGCCAACGGGCACGATCTCCATCGCCTTCGCCGGTAATGCCTCGGGTGGCATCGAGCCCGCGTTCTCCTGGACCTACACCCGCAAGAAGCGAATGATCGACGGCTCGCGCAGGGAGTACGAGGTCGAGGACTTCGCCTACCGGCTCTACCGTCACATGGGCGGCAACCCGCAGTCGCTGCCCGAGTACTTCGTTTCGGCCATGCAGATCGCGGCGATCGACCACATGAAGATGAGCGCTGCGGTGCAACCCTTCGTCGATTCGGCCATCAGCAAGACGGTGAACGTGGACGAAGACTATCCCTACGACGATTTCAAGGCGCTTTACCTCGAGGCCTGGCGCGCAGGATTGAAAGGCATCACCACCTATCGTCCGAACACGGTGATCGGCTCGGTGCTGTCCACCTCCACCGCTTCGGCGGCCATGCCGCAGGATCTGAAGGACGACCCCAACCGGCGCCTGAGGCTGGACAAGGTGCCGCAGCCGGCGCTGTCGTCGCTGCGCTGGCCGGGCCGTCCGCAACTGCCCGCGGGCAACCTCGCGTGGTCGTTCATGGTCGAGCCGGTCGACGACCGCGCCACCTTCTGCATCTTCATCGGCCAGACCGACGAAACCCACCAGCGCCGCGACGGCACGCTCGGTTCGCACAGTGTTCCGTTCGAGACCTGGGTCAACGGCAACGAGCAGCCGCGCGGCCTGGGCGCTATCGCCAAGGCGCTTTCAATGGACATGCGCTCGAACGATCGCGCCTGGCTGCGCCTGAAACTCGATGCGCTCGCCAAGACGCGCGACGACCAGCCGCTGCAGCTGCCGTGCCCGCCGGGTGGCGATCTGTGCTGGAAGCCCGGCATCGTCGCCGCCTTCGCCGACATCGTGCGTTTCCGCTGCGAAGAGCTCGGCCTGTTCGACGCGATCGACGATCACGCCACGCCGATGCTCGACGCGATGATGTTCGCCTCCGAGCCCAAGTCCGGGCCGCTGGGCACGCTGTCGTGGACGGCCGACGTGGCCAACGCAGCCACCGGCGACGACTTCGTGCTCGGCGTGAAAGAGCTGCAGCTGCCCGACGGC
>JAHEDN010000060.1 GCA_024641225.1 Burkholderiales bacterium
CGTATGCCACCGGTCCGTGCAAGGATGCCCTCGACTGACGTGTGGTGTCGATCAAGCAACTGAACGATCTGTCGCAGCGATTCACCCTTCTGCCAGCGCTCCCACATGAGCGCTCGTTGACTCTCCGAGTAATAGATCCTATCTCTTCGTTTCATCCGCAACACCCTGCCTGCTCGCGCAGTCTTCAGTGTGTTGCATCGATCGGTTGAAACCGCAACGCATTCTGGACGTCGGGCTCGAACGACTAGATGGCCGTTCCCGGCCGCCCGAAACAGACCTCGGGAAGTCAAATGACGCGGTCGGTAGTCGGCCATTTGCGCCGAACCGCCAATAACCATGGTTAACAAACGGGTACTGGCCGCGTCGTTGCGGACGCTGGCAGTCTCTCCGAGAACCTCGCGAATCGCGCGGGCTCCGAGGCTCGCGTCGCTGAGCGCTGCGACGGTCCCTGACCGCGACGTTCAACTGGGAGAACTCGTCCATGGCAGATAACGCCCGTTCGTGGCACGTCGCAGGTTCGTATTTCGAGGCCTGCAACTGCGATGTCATCTGTCCGTGCCGGCGGCAAGGAGGGCAGAAGGTGGCCAGCCGCTCGACCTATGGTGTTTGCGATTTCGCCCTGTCGTGGCTGATTCGGAACGGCAGCGCGGAAGCGACCGATCTCGCCGGGCTCAAGGTCGTGATGGCGGGCTCATACGACGACGACGAAGAAGGCCAGCCGTGGCGCGTGGCACTGTATGTCGACGAGTCTGCCGATCAGCGCCAGGCGGAAGCGCTGGGGGCCATCTTCAGCGGCAAGTGGGGCGGCGCCGCGCTGCGCCAGTTCGCCGCGAACATCGTCCAGGTGCACGCCGTTCGTCGTGCGAAGATCGCACTCGACCATCGGCCGAGCAACTGGCTGATCCGGGCCAACGAGTTCGTCGAAGTGCGCGCGAGGGAGGTGGTCCGGTCCGATTTGCCGGTGACCTGCGGGATTCCGGGGCACGACCGGACAGGGGACGAAGTGCTCGCGGAGGTCATGCGCGTGGACGACGCGCCGCTGCGATTCGAGGTGCACGGCCGATGCGGATACGCGTCGACCTTCGACTATCGCTCCGACGAAGCCGCAAGCCGATAGCTGCGCTCTGAAGCCACGATACCCGTTCGCCATCGACCGTATCGTACGGGCCACCAACCACGCGGTCAGACCTCCCGACCGGAACCGACGCATTGCGGACTTCGTGATGAAGTTGCGCCGCCAAAAGAAAAGGCCCGCCGAGGCGGGCCGTGCGCCGCCGAGGCGTTCTTGGTGTTTTTTGCGCCGCTTCGTGACACCTAGGCCGGCGAGGCCGATGCCGAGCAAGACCAGAGTCCCCGGAGTCGAGAACCCCTGCTGACTCTCAAGGTGATGAACCGGGGCAGGCAATTTGTGAGGAGTCCGTGATGAGAAATTTGCAATCAGCGATGCTTTTCCCGCTGCTTGTGCTGTCGTTCAGTCCGATGGCACTGGCCCAGCCAGAGCGCGCCGGCGAATGGGAGTGGCACAGGAGCTGGACGTGGGGATTTGGGCACATGTTTTATGGTGGCGTGATGATGCTGATCTTCTGGGGGCTCGTCATTGCCCTGCTCGTCATTGGAATTCGGCGTCTTCTCGGCTCGGGACAGAGGTCCGCCTCCAAACCGACATCGTCCGCACTCGAAATCTTGAGGGAACGGTTCGCACGCGGCGAGATCGACCAGGCCGAATTTGAGGAAAGGAAACGCGTGCTCGGTGATTGATTCCGGTCCGCCTATCTGCTTTGCGAATGCGAGTTCGAGGAACGTTCGGCCGAGTGATGCGATGGAGGTGACGATGGGAAGGAAGAAGGTCAAAGCGAACGCCGAGCCCAAGGGCGGGGCGGCAAAGAATGAAATTGACGTCGACGCGGCGTCGGTCGAAAGCGGCGGTTCCGCGTCGGGCCAGAAGCTGTCCGGCAAGGAGTACGACCGCGAGCTCAGGAAGCTGCACGTCGAACTGGTGAAGCTCCAGCAGTGGGTTGTCCGCTCCCAGGTGACGGTGTCTCCGCCGGAAAGCGTCCACCCCGCGAAGGCCGAGTTCGTCCCGATCGACTCGTAGTTGTGCCTCACCTCCAGGTGCAGCGGACCGCGATCGGCGGCCGCGATGAAGGAGGTATAGCTTGCGCCGCCTCGAACGGCGGTGGGGTACCCGGTGAGCGCCAACTCCCACGAAGGTTTCGCCGGGCGGGAAGCACGGCGCCCGCTGCGGTCGTCGTCGGCGGCGAACGCAACCGTGCTCGTGACGACCGCCAGCGCCGCGAACAGACGCAGCGCAGCCTTCATCCGCCGAGCGCCATCAGCAAGCCGAAGGGCAGTTCCGATACCCGGTCCACCGGATTGAGCACCGGCTCTCGGATCGATTCGGCGAGGCAGCTCTTTTCGTTCAATTGGAGTCCTTCGATTCGGGATATCCCTTTCGCGAAGCGATTCTCACCGACCCTACCTTGCCGAAGGCTTGCCCGCAGCCGCACGGACCTGCCGGATCCGCTCGAACGCGTCCTGGCATCCATTGATGCCGTCGCGCGCCTTGCCTTTTCTGACCAGCCAGTCGAGCGGGAACTGCGCCAGCGACCCGGCGAATCGCAGCGGCACGCCCACCACGTTCGTCGGCGCGACGCTGACCTGGACGCTGTCGAGCGTGCCGCTGACGAGCATCGTCGGCGCAATGTTCAGCAGCGTGGGGTCGTCGGATCGAGGCCAGATCCGGCCCGAGAACGACCGCTTGTTCAGGTCGGCCTCGAAATCGCCGATGATGCGCACGTGCGTCGAGTCGACAAAGAATGCGCTCGACTTCGCCACGCCGCCATCGACGTCAAGGCTCGATACGGCGCAATCGATCTGCGACTTCGAATCCGGATCGAGCGCCTGCAACATCGAGTGCAGAACGCCGGTACCCCACATACTGAGTGCTGGCGAATACTGACCACGCGGGTAGGTCGCCACGTCGACGGTTCCAGCCAGCGCGCGCAGCAGCTTCGTCGTCTGCCCCTGCGCCGCGAGTTCGGCGACCAGGTCGAGCGTGCCGGCCATCGTCGAGGTGGGGTCCACCATTCGCACCAGAGGGCCGTATTCGAGATCACGGACTCGCAGGCGCACGCCGACCTTGCGCTGGGCTGCCCGCGCGTCGGCGAAGATGTCGGCATCGAGCGCGCCGCCCGCCGTGCGCACGTCCTGCAATTGAACACGCAATACCCCGGCACCGATCGTCGCATTTGCATGGCCGCTGGCGAACCGTTCGCCGGCCCCGTGCAGTGCCTCGATGTCGAGCGCCGCGTCGACGTCGACCGCGTGCAGGACATCGAGTTCGCGATCGAGTTCACGCTCGATCGCCGCAGGCTGCAACGCGTGCGGCTCTGCCGCGCCGCCCGATTCCGGGCGTCCGCTGCCGCTGATCCATCGCGGGGCATCGACATCCTCGAGGTGCAGTGCCGGCAGGCGCAGCTTCAGCCGCACGATGGGCCGGGCGCGGTCCGCACGACTGCGCTCGATGCTGAGGTCCCCGACGGCGCGGCTGTGCCCCAAGCTCAGTGAAAGATCGGTCGCGCGAATGCTCTCCTCGGACACGACGACATCGCTGTGAGCCGAGTACGGGCCCAATTCGGGAAGCCGCAGACCGATCAGCTTGCCCAGATGATCGATTCGACTGCCCGCGAGCTGCAGCCGCCCTTCGCCTTCGCCTTCGCGATTGACCTTCCCCATCGCATCGAGCCGTGTATCCCCGATCGTCATTCGGACGGCCAGGGGAATCGCGCCTTCGGCGCGCGCGAACTCGGCCAGACCGGGCGCATCGACCGTCAGCGTCATCGGCTCGTCGTCGAACTTACCGCGTGCCTCGAGCGTCGTGGGCCGACCCGGCGCCGCGACCAGCGTTGCCGAGAACTCGCCGTGGCGGGACAGCGTGTGCTCGGCGCGTCGCGGGAGTTCGTACTGCCCAGCGTCGATCGTGACGCCCAGCGTCGCGCTCGCGAGCAACTCTGCGAGCCGCACGCCTTCGGCGCGCGCATCCAACGACAGCGAACCCGCGCGCAGCCCGACGTCCGCATAGCCGAGCCGAACGAGCCAGGCGTGCAGGTCGGCATCGCGCGCTGTGCTCTCGATCCGCACGCGGGGCAACGCCCCGCTCAAATCGGCTCCAAACTTACCGGTCAACGGTACACCCTGCAGTTTCAGCCGAAATCGCGCGGGTGCCATCCTTTGCGAGCGGATGGCTCCGCTCAACGCCATGTCGCGCACGTCGGCGTCGGCGACCGTGACGCGCTCGGCGGCGATCTCGAAATCCACGTCGGGCAGGCGAATGCTCTGCAAGAGCACATCCTGCTTGGGACGATCGGCAGGTCGCGGTCCTGGGACCCCTGGCGCAGCCGCCCCGTTCAGGTCCAGCGTGGTCAGCGCGACCCGGGCGCGCGGCACTCCACCCGCGCCCATCGGCCACGCGACCTCTCCCGATCCTGCGGTGCGACCGATCCGCAGCTGCGCGAGCCGCGCGCGCGCGAGTTTCTCGTCGAGCACCAGCGTTCCGCGTGCGACGATCGGCGACGGCATGGTCGGCGCTACACCGAGAGCGCGCGCGGCGGGACCGATGCGATCGGAGGCCACGTCGAAGCTCAGGTCCGCGAGCACACGGCTCTGCGCGATCGAAAGACGCCCCTTTGCGTTCAAGCGCTCCCCGGGACACGATCCACGGAGTTGCAGCGGCCAAGGCTCGCCCGCGAGGAGCGGTTCGAGCGCGCCGCCGGACGCTTCCAGGGAGCATGTGGCGTCGTCGAGCTTGCCGGTCACCATGGCCGAGGACGTTCGCGTGCCATGCACGGCAATGCGCATCAGGTCGAATCTGCCAGTGATCGGCGGTGCGTCGCGCCGCTTGAGTGCCCAACGAAGGCCGTGGGCTTCGAGCTCGCCCTGGAGGGACGTGAGGATCGCACGGGCGCTTGCTCCCTGACCGCGCAGTCGTCCGTGAATGTCCTCCAGGCTGCCGGAAAGCTCGCCCGGCCGCTCCCCGCGAGGCAATTGCGCGGTGGACGCCCTGCCGCCATCCATCCGCGCAGCGAGGCTGCGCGCGGGCTTGCGCGCGTCGTAGTCGACACCGGCCTTCACGCGCGCGCCCGACACGAGTCCGTCGCCGGTTACGGCTACGACGAAATCGCTGCTGCGCGCCTCGACCCTCAGGTCGCGCGCCGTGACCGGCAGTCCGGCCAGCTCGCCAACCGTCAGTCTGACCTGCGCATCGAGCCCGGTCGCCGTTCGCTCGAGCAGCGCCAACAGTGCTTCCGGCGCGGTCTCGTCCCGCTGAGGTGACTCTCCCGACAGAAATGGTTCGACGTCGATGCGCTCGCCCGAGATGTCGGCCACCACTCGCCACCGGGATGCCGCCCAGGTGAGGCTCGCGCGTCCAGACACGGTGTTCTCGCCGACGCTCAGCGCGACGTCGCTCACTGCCGCCTCCGTAGCGGTCAGTGCCAGACGCATCCGGGCGTCGAGTCGGCCCGGTCGAGCCGACTCGACGCCCAGTGCAGCGAGCGGCACGCTCGCGTCGTCGGCCGAAACCTGGACGTCCGCGTCGAAGCTCGAGCCGTTGCGCGCGAGCCTGCCATCGACCGCCGCGTGCATGCCGGACCACTGCAGGGTAGCCTGCAGCGGAACCGCGCCACCGGCCCCCGCAAGCTCCGCCAGCGACGCGCTGCGAAGTGCGAACGCGAACGACTGGTCGGCGACCTCCGCATTGCCGTCCGCGGTCAAGGGGCCGTGCAGCGGCAGCGCGCCATCGAGCGGCGTGATCACGAATCGCCGCGGCGCGCCGCCTTCACCCGGGTAGCTTCCCACGACGCTGCCGATGCGCAGCCGAGCGATCCCGTCGAACGAGACCGGTGCCGTACCACCATCAGTGGAGACTGCGAACAACGGCGCCCAGTTCGCGCGCCCATCGGCATTGCGGATCAGGGTCAGTTCCAGCCGCTCGCCCGTCACCTCCTCGAGGGCGATCGTGCGTTTGAGGAGCATCAGAAGATCGATCCGTGCGGCGGGCCGGATCCCGCGGGCGAGCATCGCCCCCGTCGGGCCGGACGGGTCTGCCAGAACCAGCGCATCCGCCGAGACGGTCGCCATGCGTCCCGTGTGCAGCCTGAGCGGCCCTTCGACCCGCGTTGGCACGCCGAATGCGGCGGTGAGCCCGCGCTCGATCGGCGCCCGCAGGAACTCGCCGGAAACCTCTAGACCCGACAGTAAGGCAGCGGCCCCCGCGGCGAGGACGACCGCGAGGGCGATGATCGCCAGGAGAGCAATTCGCAGGCCGCGGCGCATCATGCCACCGCGCCGTCGGCGCGCCCTGCGAAAGCGCTCTTCGCGATCGCCGTCGACGCGACGCCGAGCCCGCCGATCGCCGGCACGATCGGCGTGGTTCGATTCAATTCACTATGCACGATCAGAGAAACAATCGGCATGGCCAGCATCCAGAGCGTAGCGGCCCGCGACGCCAGTACAGCCTACTGCCTTCGTCGACGCACGGTCGCCTCGATCGCATCGGAGATGTCCGGGTACGACCGGTTCCACAGCACGGAGTGCAGCTTGTCCAACTCCTCGGCCAACTGGGCGGCTTCCTCGCGCTGCTCGTCGCTCGCCTGGTAGTCCAGTTCCGGGTCGAACTCGTCCTCATAGCCAACGACGCAGGCGTGCATCACGAGGTCAGCCTGCGCGTCCAGAACCGTGTCGGGCACAACCTTGTCCGCCCCGGCCTGAACGATCGTACGGGCAACGTTGAGTAAGGCCTCATAGGAAGCGCTGCTTGGGGTGGTCATGGTCTGCAACTCCTTTCACGGGTTGGTCACGCCCGCGCTGATGCGGGACTTCCTTGGGGTGAATCGAACGGGTGTACTCACACTGGGTGGGCCGGGCCGATCTGCAGTCCGCCGGCTCTGCCCCCCCTCAGCTCACGCTCTTCGCCAGCAGCGGCGCGAACAGCGCCGCAATCCCCAGAAACGAGAAAAATCCCACGATGTCGGTCACCGTGGTCAAGATGATCGACGAGGCGGTTGCCGGATCTTGTCCGAAGCGGCGCAGCAGCATCGGCACCAGTGCGCCTGCGAGGCCGGCAGCGAGCATCGAGATGATCATGGCCAATGTGATCACGGCGACCAGGGCCGGCGAGCGGCTCCAGGCGTAGACACCGAGTCCTGTCGTCGCGGCCACCGCGACGCCGTTGACCAGCCCGGTCAGCGCCTCCTTGCCGACCACGGCGGGCCAGTGACGCAGGCTGATCTCGCGCAGCACCAGGCCGCGCATCGTGACCGCGAGCGCTTGCGCGCCGGCATTGCCCGATTGACCCGCGACGACCGGCAGCAGCACCGCCAGCGCGGTGAACTGAGCGATGGTGCCTTCGAACAATCCGACGACTGCCGCTGCCAGGAACGCGGTCAGCAGGTTGATCTGCAGCCAGGGAAGGCGCTTGCGCACCGCGAATGCCGGCGTTGAAAGCGCGCGCTCGTCAGGGCTGGCGCCGACCATCGTCTGGATATCGAGGCTCGACTCCTCTTCCACCGCGGCGACCAGTTCGGCCTGGCGAATCACGCCGATGAAGCGTCCGTTGACGTTGACCACGGGCAGTGCGGTGATCGGGTGTGCCTGTAGTGTCTCGACCACTTCTTCGCGCGGGTCGAGATCGCCCACGTACGCGACGACGCCCCGTGTGATGTCCGCCAGCGGCAGCTCGCGTGCTGCCAGTGCAAGGTCCTGTACCTCGACGCGGCCGGCCAGGCGCCCCTCGTCGTCGATCACGAAGAGTTCGCGCAGCCCGCTGCGGCGAATCTGGCGCAATCGTTCGATTGCGGTGGCGACGGTCATGCCGCGTCGCAGCGGGCTGACGCGCGGGTCCATCATGCGGCCGGCGCAGTCGTCAGGATAGGCGAGGAGTTCGCGCAGCTCGCGCGCCACCTCGGAGTCGAGACGCTTCAGCCAGGTCTCGCGCGTTGCGGGCTCCATTTGTGTCAGCACCGCGACGCTGGCCACCGGTTCGGCTTCTGCCACCAGATGCAGCGCGAGCGGTTCGGGCAGCCGATCGAGCACGTCCGACGCGACATCGGGCGCGAGCGCTTCCCAGGCCCGCAACGCCGCGTGAGGCGGTTGCAGTCCCAGCAGTGCGGCGGCATCGCCCGCGGGCATGGCCTCGAAGAGGCGCGCCGCCTCGTGCGGATAGTCGAGCAGATAGCGCTGCGTCAGCGCCGCCTCGGCGGGCGCAAGACTTTCAGCGGCCATCGCGCTTCTCCTCGACGCACTGAACCCGGGGCAGCAGGGCGAGGCCGCTCGCGAGCAGCGCGGTCAGGGTCTGCCAATAGCCCCGTGCGAGGAGCGCTGGAAGCGTGGCGTCGCTGTTGGGGGCGGGCGGTGGCATGCTGCGGCGCACTGCGCGTGCGAGTGCGTCGCGGGTCATCGCGCCGATCAGGCGCTCGCCAGGTTCGACGACCGGAAGCACGGAGCCGTGCTCCCAGCCCGGATGGACGGGTGCACTCGAGAGCGGCGCGTGCGCGGCCAGCACTTCGGCCGCCGGCTGCATCAGCGAGCCGAGCGTGGTGTCCGCGGGCGCCTTCAGCAGCGCCGTGAGACTCACGACGCCGGAAAGCCGTCGTTCGGCATCGGTGACGAAGATTTGCGAGTGCGCGGCAGCGCTCTGGCGCATCCGCTCGAGCGCGTCGCCGGCACGCGTCTCGGGCGCAAGCATGACGATGTCCGGGTCGGCCCAGGCACCCACCGTGTCCTCGGAAAAACCGAGCAGCAGCGACGACGCCAGCGACGCCGCGGTCGGAAGGTCTGCGATCAGCACGCGTCGCCGCGGCTCGGGCAGGTGGCGCAGCACCGAAACCGTGGCCTGCGTGCCCATCGGTGCCAGCAGTTCCAGGGCGCGGGCGTCCGGCAGCGTGGTGATGCAGCTAGCCGCCCTGCGCGGCAGCATGGCCGCGAGCACCGCGGCCCCGACGCGCGCAGGCGCGCGGTCGAACAGCAGCGCGGCTTCATCCACGGGCAGGGCGTCCAGCACGCGCGCCGCCTGTTCCGGATGGCCTCGCATGAAGGCCAGGCTCAGCGCTTGTTCGTGTTGTTCCGCCATGCGCTCAGTCGCCGTCCTGGCGTGCGATCAGCACGATCGCATCGTCGTGGTACACGCGCCCGGGCAGCATGACGCGGCCGTCGACCGTCTCCAGGACGAGTGAGGTGGCGGTCACGTCGACGATGCGTCCCTCGTGACCGGCGACGCGCACGCGCTGACCCTGGCGCAACGCCTGTCGAAGGTAATGCGCTCCGATCAGGTTGGCGACGTAGCCGCGCGCCCCCAGGCTGACCGCCAGCGTCACACCGCCCATGACCGCCGCGACGATCACTGCGGCGAGGATGGCGATCCAGGTGACTTTGAGGCCGATCTGATCGGCGCCGACGAGCAGCGCAAGGACCAGCGTCGCCCCCTGCGCCAGCCGCGCGAGTGCGGTGCGCTGTGGCAGCGCCAGTGCGGTCGCCGTGGCGCGCACGAGCTCGGCCACGAAGCCCGACAGCAGATATCCCGCCGCCACGATCAGCAAGCCTGCGGCGATCGTCGGGAACTGATCGAGCAACCTCGCCAGCAGATCGCTCAGCGTCTGCAGTTCCAGTGCGTGGGCGGCCGCGGTGACGAAGATCAGCATTACCACCCAGTACACGACGTTGCCGAGCAGCGACGCCGAGCGGCCGATGCGCCAGCGCTCCTGGCCGACGCTGCGGGAGATCAACGCGTCGATCAGCGCCGCGGCACGCCGCGTGGCCACGCGCAGCAGTCGTGCAAGCAGCCAGCCGACCAGCAGCAGCGCGAGTGCCCCGAGCACTTGCGGCAGGTGTTCCAGCAGACGATCGACGGTGGCGCTGGCCGCCCGGTCCAGTGCGTCAGTGAGATTTCCCATGGCGCATCGTAACGCGGCAGACCGATGGCCGCAGCGGCCGGGCTCAGGCGCCCAGTCTCGCTACCCGCACCGTCTCCGGAAAGCGCTGGCGCAGGTAGATCCAGGCGGCCAGGCCCACCAGCATCATAAGCAGCGACGCGACCGCCAGCCCCAGCGCGGAGTGCATCACCAGCGGTG
>JAHEDN010000061.1 GCA_024641225.1 Burkholderiales bacterium
GGGCGGCGACGGCGGAGGCAGCGTGGTCGCACAGTGTCCACCGCAGCAACTGGAGCGCCGGGCCACGCATACCGGGCAGGCGCTGCGCGCCTTCGCCGAGGGTCGCATCCGCTGATCCCGCTCCGTTGCGTTACAGCGGACCTGCGTTGCGATCCGTTGCCGCGTTCTTCGCAAGGCCCGCCAAGCCGCCGACGCGGAAGGAGTTTCCATGTTTCACACACCGACCAGAAGAGGCACTCAACCGTTTCGCTCCTTTCGCGCGCATCGCAACAAGCGGAAGTGGAAGTTGGCGCCCAGCAATCCGACGCAGAAATACGCCCCTCCTGCACGTGATGTGCATCGGAAATCACGGGTCGTAGGCTCGCCGGTCGGCGGTGCGCGACTGCCGAAGGCACCAGGCATGTCTTGGCCGGTTTGCCTTCAGCCGCGCTGCCTTGAAACGGACGACGGCCGCGATGTCCGCTACCCAAAGGAGGATTCGATGAGCCAAGGAACAGCAGTCGACCCCGCTGCCCTGCGCGAGGAGGTCAAACACAAGTACAGGGAGGTGGCGATCAACCCCGACGCCGAGTACCACTTTCATACCAGCAGGCCGCTGGCCAGGCGCCTGGGCTACGACGAGACGCTGGTCGACGCCATGCCCGACGCGGCGATCAGCAACGGCGTCATCAATCTCTGTGCGGACAAGAAGCAGGCCTTCTCCGAGATCTGGCGCATCCTTCGCCCGGGGGCTCCCTGCAGTTTGCCGACATCGCCAACGGCAAGCCGATACCGGAGGCCGCACTCAGCAACATCGACCTCTGGACTGCCTGAATTGCCGGTGGTCTTCCGTGTGAAGCCTGGCGAAAGATGATGATGGACATCGGGTTCACCGACATCCGGATCAGCAAACCCTTCGATACCTTTGGCAGCGCGAAAGGTGAGAAGAATGCGCGGGCCTTCGAGGTCTACGGGTACTCATTCCTCGCAAAGAAACCCGTGTAGCGCAGACGGCGCGAGCGAGTTGCCCAAAGGGGCCTGCGCCGGCCGGCGGCACGGCCCGGGGTGCGGCGTATCAGCCACAAGGCGCTGCGGGCCGCCGCTTCCGGCGCGACCGCCGATCGCAGCTCGCGCCGCCAACTCAAGAGGATCAGTACCAGACCAGATCCTCGTTCCTCTGCGGCACATGGTCCGGGCCGCCGAGGAGTCGCAGGAGCCGGTTGGCGAAGCCTTCACTCAGCCGCAGAAGGACTTGGTCGATCAGATAGACATGCAGCATCTTCAGCTCCTTTTCGCACGATCGTGCGGTTCTTGTCCAAACAAAAGAAAGCGCATTCAGCGCGCGGCCCGGTCCGTCATCAGGCGGTCGAAAGCGGCAAGCGCGCGCCTGAGGGCACGCTCGTCGCGAAACAGTCGCAGGTCGTTGTGCAGGCCCAGCACGATCGCGCTGAGTTCGAACGCCACCTGGTCGGGATCGGTCGCCTTCGCGAGTTGCCCTTCATCGACAGCCTGCCTGACGTTGCGCGCCAGGTGCCGACGCAGTTCACCGAGACCGGCGACCACTGCATCGCGCACCGGCCCGGGCCGGTCGTCGAATTCCACAGAGCCGCTGATGAACAGGCAACCATTACGGCCGAGCCCGTCGTGCACCCATTGCGCCCAGCGCGCCACGAGTGCGCGCAATCGCGGCAACCCGCGCGGCTCCCGCAGCGCCGGCACCAGCACCGCCTCGATGAAGCGGCGTTCGTATTCCTTCAGCGCCGCGACCTGGAGTTCTTCGCGCGAACCGACACGCGAGAACACGCCGCTCTTCGAGAGGCCTGCCTTGTCGGCGACGGTGCCAATGGTCAGGCTCTCCAGCCCGCCCTCCTGAGCCATGTTGAGCGCCGCATCGACGATCGTCGCGCGGGTGAGTTCGGCTTTGGTCAGTCCTGCGAGTTCCATACAGACATTTTGCGCACGATCGTGCGAATTGTCAAGCCTGGGTCGAAGGGCAGCGCTTCATTGCGACGACGCAGCGCCCTTGCACATTCGCAGCCGGTTTCCATTGGCACCGCCGGCCTTGCACCGCGGGAAACTGCCGACGTCAGCACTCGCTTGCATGCATCAACCGATCGCCCTTCAGGCCGGTACGTTCCATCGACGCTGCACCCTGCTCGTGCGCGATCGACTCCGATCATTCGCACTCGTCTGAGCGGCCGATACCTGCGATTCAGCCCAGCGCTCACAATCCTTGCACCTGGGTACTCCCGTATTCATGCGACTCGCACAGCTTCCGGATCTCCTCGCCAACACTGTTTCCCAGGCACGCCAAATGGAAGGCCGAAGCAAAGAAGAAACCGACCCGATCAGCGTCACGCGCGACATGGCCGCAGCGGACCGGCGCAGCTTTGCGCGCTACGGCGTGCGCGGCCAGTGGCGCGTGCTCGACCGTGCGCGAAGCCGGCCGATCGGAATCGTCTGCGACATCGGCCTCGGCGGCCTGCGCATGGAAGCGCCCGAGCCGATCCCGCCAGCGCGCCGCTACGCCCTTTCGATCGATGTTCAGGTCGACGGCAAGGAACGGCCGCGCATCGAGGTGATCGCCCGCTGCGCCTGGCACCGTGCCCGGCCCGACCGGCAGTTCGAGGCGGGCTTCGAATTCGTCGAGATGACGCCGCAGACGCGGCAGCGCATCGCGCAGTACATCGACGAACTCGGCTGCTGACCGGCCGCGCGAAGGCCATTCACGAAGACGGCTTTCCGGCCGTTGACGCGCGGCGTAGCATCGCCGCGATCCAATCTTCCTCAAGGCACCCGGATGCGCCGCCTCCTCGCTGCGCTGCTGTTCTCGCTTGTCTCCGCACCGGCCGCAGCCGAACTGCCGATCTTCGACGCACACCTGCACTACAGCCATGACGCCTGGGACAGCCTGCCGCCGGAGAAGGCGGTCGAGCTGCTGAAAGCCGCCGGCGTGAAGCGGGCCCTGGTGTCAAGTTCCAACGACGAGGGTCAGCAGCACCTGGCCGCCGCCGCGCCCGATCGCATCCTGCTGTCGCTGCGGCCGTATCGCAGGCGCGGCGATCAGGCCACGTGGATGCGCGACGAGACGGTGCCCGCATACCTCGAGGAAAAGCTGGCACGCCACCGCTACGTTGCGATCGGCGAATTCCACATCTTCGGCGCCGATGTCGATCTGCCGGTGCCGCGGCGAATGGTCGAACTCGCGCGCCGGCACGACCTGGTGCTGCATTCGCATTCGGATGCCGACGCGGTCGAGCGCCAGTTCCTTCAGTGGCCGCAGGCGCGCATCCTGTGGGCGCATGCCGGCTTCGACTCGCCGGCGAACGTGGGCGCGATGCTGCGCCGGCACCGGAACCTGTGGTGCGATCTCTCCTTCCGCCGCGATCATGCGCCGGGCGGCGAACTCGACCCGCAGTGGCGGGCGCTGCTGATGGAGTTTCCCGACCGCTTCATGGTGGGCACCGATACATATACCCCGGAGCGCTGGCCCTACGTGGTCGAACACGCGAAGCTGGCGCGCAGGTGGCTGGCGCAGCTGCCGACGGACGTTGCTGAGCGCATCGCCTGGCGCAACGGCGAAGCGTTGTTCGCCTCCCCGGGCCGATGAAGGAGTGCCTGGCGGAACTGGCCGCGGCCGCAGTCGTCTACGCACCGCAAATCGCCGGGCGCCGGATCAGGTCAGATAAGCGATCCCCGCGATCGCTGCCGTCAGCAGCGTCACCAGCACGACGATCGGCCAGCGCCGCGCCGGTGGCGGCGTCAGCGGCGGCTCCTCGTACAACGGCGCGCGGCCGTTGGGCGACGGCGCCACGCGAGGTGCCAGCGTCGGGGTCACCGTACGCTCGGGCTCCAGCGGCGGAAACTGGTCCAGCGGGATGCGCGCCGTGAGATTCATCGCCGCTACCAGCATTTCACGCGGCAGTTCGCCGCGTACCGGCCGCGCCAGACCGAATGCCACCAGCCGCGCCGCGTCTCGAGCCAGCCGCTGCCGACGCAGCCGCGGCTCGGCTGCCGCGCACTCGTCGAGGCAACGGAGGCCGTCGAGCTGCGTCAGCAGCCGAAGCTGATTACCGGCAAGGCCGAAGCGTGGCTGGCCGAGTTCTTCGCGCCCGCGTCGAGTCGCCGCGAGGACGACGCTCCCGGCACCGCCTGCGTCAGCCGGCCGCGCTGCTTCTCGCGACGCCATTTGATCCACGGTCCTCTGACCTCGCGCGGAGACCTCAAACACGTCGTTATGGTAGCGGCGAGACGAAGCGGCTCCTGACCAACAGCGAGTAGTCCGGAAGGATGTGGCGCCGCGACGGAGTCGAACGCGCCGGCTCGATGGCAGACGGGAAACACCAAGCCGCTAGACTTCATCGGTCACCCGCCGCGCAATCAGGCGCGCGCACTGTTGCCCGGATTCCCGTTGACCGACTCCACTGTTCGCGAGCCGCGCCGGCGCTGGACGTGGCGTCTTGCCGTCGTCGCGATTCTTGCCGTCGGCATCGGCGGTTTCGTCGCGCTGCAGGTTTTCAAGCCGAAGCCGGCCGTGCGTGCGCCGGTCGGGCAGCTCCCGCTGGTGCGGACCGCGCCGATCGATGTCCGCGAGGGCAGTCTGACCGTCGTCGGCCACGGACTCGCACGGCCGCGCACGGAGATCGTGCTGGCGCCGGAAGTGGCCGGCAAGGTGAGCTACGTCAGCCCGAATCTCGTGATCGGCGGCGCCTTTCGCGCCGGCGAAACGCTGGTGCGGCTCGATCAGGAGCCCTTCAACGCCGCTCTCGCGCAGGCGCGCGCCGAGCGCGAGTCGGCCCGGGCGTCGCTGGCACTGGCCGAACAACTGCTGAAGCGCGCCGACGAGCTGATCGCGCAGGGCTTCCAGACGGCGCAGACGCGCGACGAACGCGTCGCCAATCGCGACCTTGCGCGCGCCGGGCTCGAACGCGCCGCGGCGGTGCTCAGAAGCCGCAGCGTCGAGCTGGCGCGCAGTGAACTGCGCGCTCCGTTTGCCGGCCGCGTGCTGTCGAAGAACGTCGACGTCGGCGGGACCGTGCAGGCCGGCCGCGAACTGGCGCGCCTGTTCGCCGACGACGTGCTCGAGGTCCCGGTGTCGTTGACCGACCGCGACGTGGCACTGCTTGCCGATCCATGGCGCAGCAACTCCGGCGACAGCACCGCCACGGTGACCGTCGAGCACGGGGGTGCGCGCTATCGGTGGCCGGCGCGCCTCGATCGCATCGAGGCGGCCCTCGATCCGGCCACGCGCACGCTGAACGTCGTCGTCCGTGTCGACAAGCCGCTGACGCCGGGCACGCTGCTGGACGCCAATGGCAAGGGCGCGGCGCCGCCGCTGCTGGTCGGCATGTACGCTCGGGTCGGGATCGCCGGCCGCGACGTCGGCCGCTACGCCGTCCTGCCGCGACAGGCGCTGCGCGACGGCGACACGCTGTGGCTGCTCGACGATGCCGGCAGGGTGGACATCGTTGCGGTGCGTGTGCTGCAGGAGTCGGCCGACACGGTCGCCGTCAAAGGCGACGCGCTCGGGCGCGGGGCGCGCGTGATCGTCAGCGACCTGAAGGTCGTTACCGAAGGGATGGCGGTGCGGGCGGTAGACGAACCGCGCGAACCGTCGCAGCCCGCCGCCGCGACTCGATGAGCGACGTACGGCCGTTCCGAAATCGCCCGCGCCGCTCCGCGGGAACCGCCCGAACGGCGAGGGGGGCGACGTGAAAGGGCTGATGGCGTGGATGGCGCGCCATCCGGTCGCGGCCAACCTGCTGATGCTGTTGATCGTCTTCGCCGGGCTGATCAACATGTTCACCGCCAGGCAGGAGGTGTTTCCGGAGATCAACTTCGACACCATCGAAGTGCGCGTCGTCTACCAGGGCGCGACGCCGGACGAGATCGAGGAGTCGATCGTCCAGCGGATCGAGGAGCAGGTCCAGGGTATCGACGGCATCGACCGCCTTTACGGAGTTGCCGCCGAGGGCGTCGGCGTCGTGCGCGCGGAGCTTGCGCGCGGCACGCAGACCGCGCGCAAGCTCGACGAAATCCGCTCGGCGGTCGACCGCATCACCACGTTTCCCGAGCAGGCCGAGCGACCCGAGGTGCGCGAGATCGTCAACCGCCAGCGGGTGATGGAGCTCGCCGTCTTCGGCGACGCTTCGGAGGCCACGCTGCGCGAGCTGGCGTTCCGCGTCAAGGACGAGTTGTCGGCGACGCCCGGCATCTCGCTCGCCGAGGTGGCGCGCGTGCGCAACTACGAAGTCTCGATCGAGGTCGGCAACGACGTGCTGCGCGCCTACGGGCTGACGTTGCAGGACCTGGCGGCCGCCGTCCGCCGCAGCAGCCTCGATCTGCCGGGCGGTGACATCAGGACGGGCACCGAGTCGATCCTGCTGCGCACCAAGGGCCGCAACTACAACCGCCGCGATTTCGAGAACATCGTCGTCGTCGCTGCGCGCACCGGCGCCGGTGTCAGGCTCGGCGAGATCGCCACGATCGACGACGGCTTCCGCGAGGAAGACCTCGTCATGCGCTACAACGGCAAGCCGGCTGCCTTCGTACAGGTGTTTCGCGTCGGCGAGGAAAAGGTGCTCGACGTCGTCGCCCGCGTCGAAGACTATCTCGACACCTCCCTGCGGCCGGGCCTGCCGCCCGGCATCGAGGTCGCCGTGTGGCGCAACGACGCGACCGAGTTCAACAACCGCCGCGACCTGCTGGTCAAGAACGGTCTGCTCGGCCTGGTGCTGGTGCTCTCCGCCCTGGCACTGTTCCTCGATCTGCGGCTGGCCTTCTGGGTCTCGGTCGGCATCTTCGTGGCTTTCGTCGGTGCCTTCGCGGTGATGCCGCTGGTGGGCCTGTCGATCAACATGATGTCGCTGTTCGGCTTCATCCTCGCCATCGGCATCGTGGTCGACGACGCCATCGTCACCGGCGAGAACATCTATTCGGAGAACGAACGCGGCCGCGATCCGATGGAGGCCGCCGTGGCCGGAGCACAGCGGGTCGCGCTGCCGGTGGCGCTGGCGGTATCGACCACCATCGTCGCCTTTCTGCCGCTGCTGTTCGTGCCGGGCAACGTCGGCAAGTTCCTGTTCCATATCCCGGCCATCGTGATCCTGGTGCTGGTGATCTCGGTGCTGGAAGCGATGCTGATCCTGCCGCATCACCTCGCGCGACTGCACATCGTCGGTCATACGCCGCGCACGCGTGTCGGCGCCCACATCGCCGATCTGCGCCACGCGATGGACCGGCAGCTGAAGCGTTTCGTCGACGGCCCGCTCGACCGCGCGCTGCGCTTCGCCACGCTGCACTACGGCGTGGTGATCGCCTCGAGCGTCTCGATCCTGCTGCTCACCCTCGGCGTGATCGCCGGCGGCTACGTGAAGTTCTCCTTCTTTCCGATCGTCGAGGGCCGCTACGTCACCGCTTCGCTCGAACTGCCGCAGGGCAGCAGTGTCGAGGCGACGCTAGAGGCGGCGATGGAACTCGAGCGCGCCGGGCGTGCCGCTGCGCAGGCGGTGCCTGACCCGAGCAGCCGGGACCTCGTCAGCGCCGTGTTCGTCACCGTCGGCCGGCAGGAGGCGACCGGTCCCGGCGCTGCCGGCGCACTCGGCCTGCTCGAGGGGCACAAGGCGTCGGTCGTCATCGAACTGCTCGATCCCGAGGTCCGCAGCGTGACATCGCACGAATTCGAGCGGGCCTGGCGGGAAGCGGTCGGGCCGCTGCCGCAGGTGCAGAAGCTGTCGTTCGCATCGAACCTGATCAACCTCGGCGCCGCGGTGCAGGTGCAGTTGACCGCGCGCTCGGCCGAGGGGCTGGCGCAGGCCGCCACCGAACTGCAGAACGAACTGCGCCGCATCGACGGCGTCTCCGGCGTGCGCGACGACCGCGAGCCCGGCAAGCGCGAGGTGCAGTTCCGGCTCAAGCCGTACGCACGGACCCTCGGCGTCACGCTGGAGAACCTGGCGCAGCAGGTGCGTGCAGCCTACTTCGGCGCCGAAGCGGTGCGCGTGCAGCGCGGTCGCGACGAGGTGCGCGTGTACGTGCGGCTGCCCGACGCCGAGCGTTCGTCGCTCGCCGACCTAAACCGCTATCGCATCCGCACGCCGGCCGGGGATTTCGTGCCGCTGCACGAACTGGCCGAGATCTCGATCGGCCGCGGCACCTCGACGCTGCTGCGCATCGACGGCCGCCGCGTCACGTCGGTGCTGGCCGAGGTCGACCCGGCGATCGTCACCGGCGCGCAGGTCAATGCGCGCATCGTCGGCGACGTGCTGCCGCGACTGCAGGCCGAGATTCCGGGGCTCTCGTACACGATGGGCGGCGAGCAGCGCGAACAGCAGCAGGCGCTGCCGGCGATAGCGCGCAATTTCGCGCTCGCCGTCTTCTGCATGTACGCGCTGCTGGCGCTGGCGTTCCGTTCCTACGTGCAGCCGGTGATCGTGGTGGCGGCGATCCCGTTCGGACTCGTCGGGGCGACGATCGGCCATCTGCTGCTGGGGCTGAGTTTCGGGCTGACCAGCCTGTTCGGCATCGTCGGGCTGGCCGGCATCATCGTCAACGGCTCGCTGGTGCTGGTCGATTTCGCCAACGAGGAGCGCAGCCGCGGCAAGTCGGCGCGCGACGCGCTGATCGACGCGGCGAAGAGCCGCTTCCGGCCGATCCTGCTCACCGCGACGACGACTTTCCTCGGCATCTTTCCGCTCATCATCGAGCGCAGCATCCAGGCGCAGTTCCTGATTCCCCTGGCGGTGTCGATCGGCGTCGGCGTGCTGCTCGGCACCGCGCTCCTGATGCTGCTGACGCCGGCCCTGGCGATGTGGGTCGAAGACATCTCGACGCGCTGGCGCGCCCCGGCCACCGCGCAGGCCGGCACCAGCCGCTGAAGACCGCGATCCGCGATGCCGACATCGCTCACCCAGACCGACATCGAAGCGCTGGCCCGCGTGGCACTGGCCAACGTCGCCACCGAGTATCCGTTTCACCTCGTGCACCTGGCGCGCGGCCCTGCTGACGTGCTGGCGCCGCGCCGGCTGCATCCGGCGTTCTTCGGCGCCTACGACTGGCACTCCTGCGTGCACATGCACTGGACGCTGGCGCGCTGCATGAAGCTGGCCTCGACGCTGCCGTCGAGCGCGTCGATCGTCGATCACTTCGACAAGCGGCTGACGCCGGCCGCCATCGACGCCGAATGCGACTACCTCGCCGCCACCGGACGCGGCGCCTTCGAACGCCCGTACGGCTGGGGCTGGCTGCTCCAGCTTTGGGCCGAACTCGACGCGCTGGGCGAACAGTTGCCTGCCGCGGCACGCTGGCGCGACGCACTGGCGCCCCTTGCAGACCTGATCGCGGATCGCTTGGTCCGCTGGCTGCCGCGCGCCGAGTATCCGGTACGTGCCGGCACGCACGGCAACACCGCCTTCGCGCTCGTGCTCGCTCATCGATACGCAGTGCGACACCGGAATGCACTGCTGGCCGCGACGATCGCCGAGCAGGCGCAACGCTGGTTCACCGCCGACCGCGCATACCCGGCCGACTACGAGCCCAGCGGCGACGACTTTCTCTCCGGCGGCCTGTGCGAGGCAATGCTGATGATGCGCGTACTGCCCGCCGACGACTGGCGATGCTGGTGGGCCGCATTCGCACCCGAGCCCGCCGCGCTGGCGCGCTGGCTCGTGCCGGCGAACGTTGCCGACGCCACCGATCCGAAGATCGTCCATCTGCACGGCCTCAACCTTTCGCGCGCCTGGTGCTGGCGCCAGTTACTGCCGCAGTTGCCGGCGCCGCTGCAGCAGCACGCCGAGGCTGCGGCGGACGCGCATCTGCGCGCTTCCCTGGCCACGGCCACCACCGGCGATTACGTAGGCACGCACTGGCTGGCCTCCTTCGCGCTGCTCGCCCTGAGCGGGGATTCGACGTAGGCTCAAACGCGCCGCATTGACGGCCATCAACGCAGCCGGCCGCGGCGCTGTTGTGATGCGCGCAGGAGGAGCGGGATGAGCAATCCCTGGGACGCCATCGTCATCGGCTCCGGCATAGGCGGACTCGCCGCCGCGGCTGCGCTTGCAACCTGTCGCAAACGCGTGCTGGTGCTCGAGCGGCACGGCCAGGCAGGCGGGCTGACGCAAACTTTCGAGCGCCAGGGGTGG